>NZ_JCACVY010000015.1:0-45269 GCF_058833935.1 Roseomonas sp. TS2
ACCAGGGCCTGGAACTCGGCGGTGTAGGTGTCGTCCAGCCGGCGCGGGCGGGGGAAGGGGACGCGCCGCTCGGCCAGGATGCGGCCGGGGCGGGAGGACATCACCAGCACCCGGTCGGCCAGGTACACGGCCTCCTTCAGGTCGTGCGTCACCAGGATGACGGTGGGCTTCAGCGTCAGGCAGACCTCCTGCAGCTGCGCCCAGAGATCCTCGCGGGTGAAGATGTCGAGCGCGCCGAAGGGCTCGTCCAGCATCAGCAGCTGCGGGTCGTGGATCAGGGCGCGGCAGAGGCTGGCGCGCTGCTGCATGCCGCCCGAGAGCTGGTAGGGGTACTTCCCCTCGAAGCCGGCGAGGCCGACCATGGCGAGAAGCTGCCGCGCCTTCGCCTCATAGGCGGCCCGCTCGGCGCGCAGGCGGCGGCGGTGCGGCTCCACCACCTCCAGCGGCAGCATCACATTGGCCAGGATGGTGCGCCAGGGCAGCAGGGTGGGGTTCTGGAAGGCCATGCCCACCATGGGCAGCGGCCGGTCCACCTCCTGCCCGCCGACGATGACGCTGCCGGCGCTGGAGGGCCACAGCCCGCTCACCAGCTTCATCAGCGTGGACTTGCCGCAGCCCGAGGGGCCCACCACGGCGACGAACTCGCCCCGCGCCACGGAGAGCGTGGCATCGCGCAGCGCCAGCGTGCCCTCGGCCCCGCCATAGCGCATCGAGACCTGATCGATCTCGACGAAAGGTCGCTCCACCGCCGCCATGCCGCACCTCCACCCTGCCGGTCCCGTTGACCGGGGGCCAACTGCCAGCCCAGCCCAGGCGAAGCAAGCGCCGCGCCAGGGGGTGGGGCCGGAAAGCGCGGGCGGCGGCACGGTTCTGCCCGCCCGCCGGGCAATCCGGCCCGGCCGGGCGCAACGCCGCCGGGCAGGGCGCGTTCCCGCCACATCCCGAGCGCGCTAGCCTGGCCTGGCATGATGATCGACGCCCTCCTCACCCCCTCCGAGATGGCGGAGGCCGACCGCGCGGCCGCCGCCGCCGGCCATGCCGGCCTCGCGCTGATGCGCGCGGCGGGCGGCGCGGTGGCGCGCGTGGTGCGCCGGCGCTTCCGCCCCTGCCGCGTGCTGGTGCTGGCCGGCCCCGGCAACAATGGCGGCGACGGCTATGTGGCGGCGCGCCTGCTGGAGCAGGCGGGCTGGCCGGTGGCCGTGGCGCCCCTCGCGGCCCCGCGCCCGGGCACCGACGCCGCCACGGTGGCCGCCGAATGGCGCGGCCCGGTGGTGCCGCTGGATGCCACCGAGATCGGCCGGGCCGGGCTGGTGATCGACGCGCTGTTCGGCGCCGGCCTCGCGCGGCCGCTGGCGCCGGATCTGGCCTCGCTGCTGCGCGGCGCCACGGCGCCGCTGGTGGCGGTGGATGTCCCGTCGGGGCTGGATGGCGCCACCGGCCAGCCGCTGGGCGGCTTCGCGCCGCAGGCGGTGCTTACCGTCACCTTCTTCCGCCGCAAGCCGGGGCACCTGCTGCTGCCGGGGCGGGCGCTTTGCGGCACGGTCGAGCTGGCGCAGATCGGCCTGCCGGAGAGCGTGCTGCCCGGCATCGGGCCGCGCGCCTTCCGCAACGGTCCGGGGCTGTGGGCACTGCCGCGCCGTGATGCCGGGAGCCACAAGTTCAGCCTGGGCCATGTCACGCTCCTGGCCGGGGCGGAGATGCCGGGGGCCGCCCGGCTGGCGGCCGGGTCCGCGCGGCGGGCCGGGGCCGGTCTGGTGACGGTGGCGGCGCCGGATGCCGCCACCGCCGCCCTGTTCCGCGCCGGCGAGCCGGGGCTGCTGGTGACCGAGGCGCCCCCCGCGGCGCTGCTGGAGGATACCCGGCGCAATGCCTGGCTGCTCGGCCCCGGCCTGCCGGCGGGGCCGGAGGCGCTGGCGGTGCTGCGCCAGGTGGTGCGGGCCGGGCGCGCCGTGGTGGCCGATGGCGGCGCGCTGACGGCTGCCGCCGGCAACCCCGAGGCGCTGCATGGCGCGGCGGTGCTGACGCCCCATGCCGGGGAATTCACCCGCGTCTTCGGCCCGCCCGGCGCCGACCGGCTGGCCGCCGCCCGCGCCGCCGCCGCGCGGACCGGCGCGGTAACGGTCCTGAAAGGTGCCGACAGCATCATCGCCGCGCCGGATGGCCGTGCAGCGATCAACGACCATGCGCCGCCCGCCCTGGCCACCGCCGGCAGCGGCGATGTGCTGGCCGGGCTGGTGGCCGGGTTGCTGGCGCAGGGCATGGCGCCGTTCGAGGCGGCCTGCGCCGCCGTGTGGCTGCATGGCGAGGCGGCGTTCCGTGCCCTGGGCGGCGCGCCGCCGCAGGCGCCGCTGGTGGCGGAGGCGCTGCTGCCGGAGATCGGCTCGAGTATCGCCGCACGCCTTTCCTTTTGACCCTGGGCTGCGGCAGATTGCTCACCACATGTTTCATCAGATTTCAGGATCGCGTGGTCCACACTGCCGTCGAGGGTCTCCCGGCCCGGGCTGAATGGAGGAGGGATCAATGTCGGATGTCGCCGTCGCCGAAGTCGGCTTCTTCGATCGGGCGCTGAAGAAGGTCTCGCTGCTGTGGCGGGACATGGCCTCCTCTGTCTCCACTCCGGCCGAGGGGCTGTCCTGGGAGGCGCGGATGCGCGCCTGCCTGGAGGCGCGCGGTGGCGAGGTCTCCGCCCGGGCACGCGCCGCCGACCTGGCGCAGGCCTATCTGGGGCTGGACGAGACGGGACGGGTGGCCTTCTTCAGGGCGCTGGCCGGCTTCGACTCCGACCCGGCAGCGGTGGAGGGGGCGATGCGCGAGGTGAGCGCGGCGCCGGACGCCGCCGCCCGCGCCAGCGCCAAGGCGAAGCTGCGCCGGGTGCTGGAGCCGCCGCGCCTGCGGCTGCTGACGCAGTTCACCTCCATCCCCAACGGCATGAAGTTCCTAGTGGATCTGCGCGCCGACCTGGTGCGGCTGATGGGGGCCGACCCGATGCTGCGGGCGCTGGACGCCGACCTGCGCAGCCTGCTGGGAAGCTGGTTCGACCTCGGCTTCCTCGACCTGCGGCGGATCGACTGGAATTCGCCGGCGGCGCTGCTGGAGAAGCTGGTCGGCTACGAGGCGGTGCACCGCATCCGCACCTGGCGGGACCTCAAGAACCGGCTGGATTCCGACCGCCGCTGCTACGCCTTCTTCCACCCCCGCATGCCGGAGGAGCCGCTGATCTTCGTCGAGGTGGCGCTGGTGAAGGGGCTGTCCGGCTCGGTGCAGACGCTGCTGGACGAGCGCGCCCCGGTGCAGGACCCCCGCGCCGCGGACACGGCCATCTTCTACTCCATCAACAATTGCCAGCGCGGGCTGGACGGCATCTCCTTCGGCAATTTCCTGATCAAGCGGGTGGTCTCGCTGCTGTCGGAGGAGTTCTCGAACCTCAAGACCTTCTCCACCCTCTCCCCCATTCCCGGCTTCCGCCGCTGGCTGGAGGAGCAGCTCATCGAGCCGCACCCGAAGCTGCTGACGGAGGAGGAGAACAAGCAGCTCGTCGAGCTCTCCGGCCTGGCTGACGGCAATGCCGCGCTGCGTGCGCTGCTGGGCGGCCGCCGGCCGCTGACCGAAGGGTGGGGGCCGAAGACCGAGCCGGTGCTGACGCGGCTCTGCGCCCGCTACCTGGTGCTGGAGACCGGCCGCGGCGGCCGCCGTGCGCGCGACCCGGTGGGGCATTTCCACCTCTCGAATGGCGCCCGGGTGGAGCGGATCTGCTGGCGCGGCGACATCTCGGAGAAGGGGATGCGCGAGAGTCTCGGCTTCATGGTCAACTATCTCTACGACCCGGCCAAGATCGAGGATTACCACGAGGACTATGTCGGCGAGGGCAGCCGCGCCGCCGCCACCGCGCTGCGCAAGCTGGCCCGCAGCGGGCCCTGAACCCGTAGCCCCTGAACCACAGTCCGGGGACGACTAGCCGGCCCTGGTCCCAGGGTGGGGACCTCACCTCGGCAGGGGAGACGGGACGGGAAGGGCGTTGAAGCCGGGCCGCGCGAACAGATAGCCCTGGAACAGCGTGACCCCGAGTTCCCGCAGCACCTGGAGCTCGCCCTCCGTCTCCACGCCCTCCGCCACCACCTGGATGGACAGGTCCCGGCACATCGCGACGGTATGGCGCAGGATGATGCGCCGTGCGGCGTCCGTATCCGCCCCACGCAGCAGCCCCATGTCGAGCTTGACGATATCGGGCTGGAACATGGCCAGCAGGTTGAGGCCCGACCAGCCACTGCCGAAATCGTCGATGGCGGTGCGGAAGCCGGTGGCGCGGTAGGTGGAGAGGATGTTCAGCAGGTGCGCGGGGTCCGCCATCGCCTCCCCCTCGGTGAACTCGAAGATCAGGCGCTCGCGCGGCACGCTGACGCGGCGGGCCGCCTCCAGGCTGGCACGGATGCAGGCCTGGGGTTCGTACACGGCGTTGGGCATGAAGTTGATGGAGAGCGAGGCCTCCGTCCCGCCCAGCCCCAGCGCCGCCGCCTGCTCGATCGCCTGCACGCGGCAGCGCTGGTCGAAGGCATAGCGGTTGTCCGGCCCCACCTGGGCGAGGACGTGGCTGGCCGGCTCCCCCTGCGCCCCGCGCACCAGCGCCTCATAGGCAAAGATGGCGGTGCCGCCGGGAATCAGGGCGACGATGGGCTGGAAGGCCATAGCGATCGGCGGCAGGCTTGCCAGGGCCTCCGAGCGGCATCCAAGGCAGCCGCGCGCGGAGGGCAGAGAATCGTGCGGCATGGGGAAGGACCTTTGTGCAGACGGCAAGCCTGCGACCTTGCACCAATCCGACGGCCGCCTCGTCCCGGTTGATAAGGTCAAGTGGTGAACATGCGGTGACTTGGTGGCGGGCCCAAAGCCTCCTAGGCTGCTCAGGTCCAGGACCAGATCACCCGGAAAGGGGAGCCCATGAACGCCACGCCAGACCGGCGCGCGCTGCGCGCCGCGGAAGACCCCGCCCGGCGCCTCCGCCTCCTGCGCGCGCTGGAGAAGAAGCTCCTCTGGCTTTCGGCCTGGACCATCCACAACGCCAACCACATCCGCCCCAACCGGGACGGGCTGAAGGTGGGCGGGCACCAGGCCTCCTCCGCCTCGGTCGCCGCGATCATGACGGCGCTCTACTTCGACATCCTGCGGCCGCAGGACCGGGTGGCGGTGAAGCCGCATGCCGGGCCGGTGTTCCACGCGGTGAACTACCTGCTGGGCCGGCAGGAGCGTGAGAAGCTCGCCACGCTGCGGCAGTTCGGCGGCATCCAGCCCTATCCGAGCCGGGTGAAGGACGGGGCGGAGGTGGATTTCTCCACCGGCTCCGTGGGCCTCGGCGTGGCGCTCACCTCCTTTGCCGCGCTGGTGCAGGACTATGTGCACCTGCACGGGCTGGCGCGGGAGGGCATGCCCCAGGGGCGGCACGTCGCCATCGTGGGCGATGCGGAACTCGATGAAGGCAACATCTACGAGGCCCTGCTGGAGGGCTGGAAGCACGACATCCGCGATGTCTGGTGGGTGATCGACTACAACCGCCAGAGCCTCGATTCCGTGGTGCCGGACCGGCTGTTCGGCCGCATCGAGGGGCTGTTCCGCGACATGGGGTGGAACGTTGTCACCCTGAAATACGGCCGCAAGCTGGAGGCCGCCTTCGCCCGCGAGGATGGCGAGCACCTGCGCCGCTGGATCGACGACTGCCCGAACAGCCTCTACTCGGCGCTCACCTTCCAGGGCGGCGCCGCCTGGCGGGCCGCCCTGCTGGCCGAGCTTGGCCGCATCGACGGCATCCGCGCCATCATCGACCCGCTGACCGACGAGGAACTCGGCGCGCTGATGACCAACCTCGGCGGCCACGACATCGAGACGCTGACGGAGGCCTTCCGCGCCCAGGAGGCGGCGGGGGACCAGCCCACCTGCTTCATCGCCTACACGGTGAAGGGCATGGGCCTGCCCTTCGCCGGGCACAAGGACAACCATGCCGGGCTGATGACCCGCGAGCAGATGGAGGTGTTCCGCGCCGAGATGGGCATCCGCCCCGGCCATGAGTGGGACCGCTTCGAAGGGCTCGACATCCCGGAGGACGAGCTGGCCGATTTCCTGGCCGGCCTGCCCTTCGCGCAGAAGCTGACGCCGGAGGGGCGCTGCCTCTCGGCGCCCGAGGTGCCGGTGCCGGCCACGCTCAGCCCGCCGCGCCTGCCGCCCAACCGGATGCTCTCCACCCAGGCGGGCTTCGGCGAGATGCTGGCCGAGATCGGCCGCGGCGGGCGCGAGACCCAGGCGATGGCCAGCCGCATCGTCACCACCAGCCCGGACGTGACGGTCTCCACCAGCCTCGGCCCCTGGGTGAACCGGCGCGGCATCTTCGACCGGCACCTGAAGAACGACGTGTTCCGCGATGCCAAGCTGGCTTCCGCGCAGCGCTGGGGCATGTCGCCCAAGGGGCAGCATGTGGAGCTGGGCATTGCCGAGCAGAACCTGTTCCTGGTGCTGGGCGCGCTGGGGCTGGCGGACCGGATGCACGGCGCCCGGCTGCTGCCTGTGGGCACGGTGTACGACCCCTTCGTCAACCGCGGCCTCGATGCGCTGATCTACGCCTGCTACCAGGATGCGCGCTTCCTGCTGGTCTCCACCCCCTCCGGCCTGACGCTGGCGCCGGAGGGCGGGCAGCACCAGAGCAGCAACACGCCGCTGCTCGGCATCGCCCAGGACCGGCTGGCGAGCTACGAGCCGGCGCACACGGACGAGCTGGCCATCCTGCTGCGCCACGCCTTCCACCACATGCAGCAGCCGGACGGCTCGGCGGTGTGGCTGCGGCTTTCCACCCGCAGTATCGTGCAGCCCGAGCGGGTGCTGGACCCGGCGGCGGTGATCGCCGGCGGCTATTGGGCGGTGGCGCCGGAGCCCGGCGCGCGCATCGCCATCGCCTACCAGGGCCCGGTGGCGCCGGAGGCCATGGCGGCCTTCGAGGCGCTGCGGGAGGAGGAGCCGGGGGCGGGGCTGCTCGCCATCACCAGCCCGGACCGGCTGCATGCCGGCTGGCTGGCCTCGCGCCGCGCGGCGCGGCAGGGACCGGGTGCCGCGCCCTCGGCGGTGGAGCGGCTGCTGGCGCCGCTGGCGCCGGGTGCCGCCATCGTCTCGGTGCTGGATGGCCACCCGGCGGCGCATGCCTGGATGGGCGCGGTGCGCGGCCAGCGCGTGGTGCCGCTGGGCGTGGACCGCTTCGGCCAGTCCGGCGACATCCCCGACCTCTACCGGGAATACGGCCTGGACACCGACGCCATCCTGGACGCCTGCGCCCAGGCGCTTCTGGAAAGCTGACAGAGAAAAGAAGGGGGCTTCCGGGGGAATTCCTTCCCCCGGCCCTTTTTACTTCCTGAAGAACTCGCTCAGCCGCCGCACCGTCTCGCGTGCCAGCGCCGTGTCGATGGCGAAGCACAGCCGGAGCTTGCCCTGCCCGGAGGGCCCGAAGGCGGTGCCCGGCGCCAGCCCCACCTTGGCTTCGCGCAGGATGCGGACGGCGAGGGCCTTGGCGTCCGTCTCCCCCTCCACCGAGAACATCACGTAGAAGCTGCCTTCCGGCGCCTCGGCGCGGATGCCGGGGATGGCGGCCAGCCCCTCGCAGATGATGCGGCGGCTCTCCTGGCAGCGCCCCACCATGGTGCGGATGAAGTCGTCGCCCTGCTCCAGCGCGGCGATGCATGCGTACTGGATGAAGGTGGGGATGCTGGTGGTGTTGTACTGGCCGAGATTGTCGAACACCGCGGCCATGCCCTCGGGGAAGATCAGCCAGCCGGCGCGCCAGCCGGTCATCGCCCAGTTCTTCGAGAAGGTGTTGCTGACCAGCAGCCTGTCCGTGCTGTCGCAGATCTCGAGGAAGGAGGGGGCGATGGCGTTGCCGTAGGTGAAGTGGTTGTACACCTCGTCCGACAGGATCCAGAGGCCGTGCTTCCGGGCGAGGTCGCGCACCGCCTCCATCTCGGCCCGCGGCATCACCCAGCCGGTCGGGTTGGAGGGGGAATTGATGGCGATGACGCGGGTGCGGGGCGTGATGGCGGCGGCGATGTCCTCCAGCGCCAGGTGGAAGCCGCCCGCCTCGGTCTGCCGCAGCGCCACCGGCACCGGGCTGCCCCCCAGCACGCGCACCGTCTCGGCCAGGTTCGGCCAGTGGGGGGCGGGGAAGATCACCTCGTCGCCCGGGCTGAGCACGGCCTGCAGGCCCTGCATGATGGCGTTCATGCCGCCGGCGGTGAGGGTGAAGCGGCTGGCCGGCACCTCCACCCCCCAGTGGCGGCGATGATAGTCGGAGAGCGCCTGGCGCAGCCGGGGCAGGCCGAGGGCGTAGGTGTAGCGGGTCTGGCCCTCCCGCATGGCGGCGGCGGCGGCCTCGACGATGAAGGGCGGGGTGGGCAGGTCGCCCTCGCCGATCCAGAGCTTGATCACCTCCGGGTCGTCCCGCCCCAGATCGGCGATCTCGGCGATCTGGTTGGTGGACAGGGCGCGGATGCGCTCCGGCAGGTCGTCCAGCGGCGCGTGGAGGGCGGGGGAGGAGGCTGTGGTGGCGGTGCTCATGCGGACCTCGGGCATCGTCCAGACTGTGTGCCGGGCGCCGCGCAGCCGCGCAAGCGGGATGGAATGGGCGCCGATGACGGCGGGGACCCTTTCAAAGACGATGCCACTGCGCTAAACGCGCCCCCTTATGGAGACGCCGGGACTGCGTTCGCGGGCGTGGTGGAACTGGCAGACACGCTGGATTTAGGTTCCAGTGGCGCAAGCCGTGGGGGTTCAAATCCCTCCGCCCGCACCACCGGCGACCGGCGCAGGACTGAATTTCAGGAGCATGGTGTGGCGATGCAGGTGACCGAGCTGGCAGCCGAGGGGCTGAAGCGGGCCTTTACCGTGGTGGTTCCGGCGGCTGATATCGCCGCGGCGCGCGATCAGCGTCTGGTCTCGCTGGCCAAGGAGATCCGCATGCCGGGCTTCCGCCCCGGCAAGATCCCGATGGGCGTGGTGAAGCAGCGCTACGGCTCCGCCATCATGGGCGAGGTGCTGGAGGAGCAGGTGCAGTCGGTCACCAAGACGGTGATCGACGAGCGCGGCCTGCGCCCGGCCATGCAGCCCAAGATCGAGCTGGTGAATTTCTCGGAGGGTGCCGACCTCGAGTTCAAGATCGAGCTGGAGCAGCTGCCCGAGATCCCGCTGCCCGATTTCTCGGCGATCAGCCTGGAGAAGCCGGTGGCCAAGGTGGGCGACGAGGACGTCACCAAGGCGCTGGAAGGCATCGCCTCCCGCAACCGCGCCATGGAGGATGTGGCCGAGTCCCGCCCCGCCGCCCAGGGCGACGTGGTGGTGACGGATTTTGTCGGGCGGCTGGTCGAGGGGAAGGAGCTGCTTTCGGGCGAGCCGGTGCAGAGCTGGAAGCTGACCCACGCGGAAGGCAGCGGGAGCCTGGAGCCGGCGGAAGGTGGCGCCCAGGTCAAGCTTTCGGAGGCCAAGGCGGCGCGTATTGCCTTTGCTGCCGGACTGCCTGCCGAAGGCGGCGCTTCCTTGACGCTGTCCTTCCGCTGGAAGGCTGACGCCGCCCTGCCGGAGAGCGCCAAGTCGGTCGTGTTCTTCGAGCTGCAGGACGGCGGCACCGTCCTGCAGTCCGGCGAGACGCAGATCGCCAATCCTGGCCCGGCCGAGTCGCCCGTGACCGCGAGCTGGACCGTGCCGGCGGATGCCAAGGGCCAGTTGCGCGTCAGCGTGCGCATCGAGCTGGGTGGCAAGCAGGACGACACCATCCTGACCGTGACCCAGGCGAGCCTGCGCCAAGGTGGCGATGCGGCCGGGCTTTCCGAGCCCTTCCCCGGCGGCACGGGCACGGACATGCCGGTGGAGATCGGCGGCAGCGGCTTCATCCCCGGCTTCGCCGAGGGTCTGGAGGGCATCCAGGTGGGTGAGACCCGCCATGTGGACGTGACCTTCCCGGCCGAGTACGGCGCCGCCGAGCTGGCCGGCAAGCCGGCCCGCTTCGAGCTGACCGCCAAGAAGCTGCAGAAGCCGGTCGATGCCGCGCTGGACGACGAGTTCGCCAAGAAGCTCGGCCTGGCCAGCCTGGACGAGCTGAAGCAGCGCATCACCGAGACGCTGCAGGGCGAGTACGACCAGCTCTCCCGCCTCAACGTGAAGCGCAAGCTGCTCGACGCCCTCTCGGCCCAGGCCAGCTTCGAGGTGCCGCCCTCGATGGTGGAGGCCGAGTTCGCCCAGATCTGGCAGCGGGTCGAGGCCGACCTGAAGGCCGGGCAGCTGGACGAGGAGGACAAGGGCAAGGATGAGGAGACGCTGAAGGCCGACTACAAGGCCATCGCCGAGCGCCGCATCCGCCTGGGCCTGCTGCTGTCCGAGATCGGCCGCAGCAACAACATCCAGGTGACGAACGAGGAGCTCTCGCGCGCCATGCGCACCGAGGCCCAGCGCTACCCGGGCCAGGAGCGGCAGGTGCTGGAGTTCTTCCAGAAGAACCCGCAGGCGATCGAGAATCTGCGCGCCCCGATCTTCGAGGAGAAGGTCGTCGACTTCATGCTCGAGCTGGCCCAGGTCACCGAGAAGGAAGTGCCGGCGGGCGAACTCTCGGCCGATCCGGCCGGCTGAGCACCGCCTCAGGGCCAGGTGAGACCGCGGGCCGGGGGTGGATTTGCCGCTCCCGGCCCGCTGCCATGTGCGCCGGCCCTCTTTCGCGCCGGCTCCGGCTGCCCCATGTTAACCTGTGAAGCTTTAGGGTGACGGTGGCGGGCCGGTGCCGGGGCGCCGCGGGCAGGGGCCCGCGGGAGGGTTCCGGGGCACCCGCTGCCGCGAGAGGATGCAAAATGCGGGACCGCGATCCGGTCGAACTGTACAACAACCTCGTCCCGATGGTCATCGAGCAGACCGCCCGGGGCGAACGGGCCTTCGACATCTATTCGCGCCTGCTGAAGGAGCGGATCATCTTCCTGACGGGTCCGGTCTACGACCAGATGTCGTCGCTGATCTGCGCCCAGCTGCTGTTCCTGGAGAGCGAGAATCCGAACAAGGATATCGCGTTCTACATCAACAGCCCGGGCGGCGTGGTCTCGGCCGGCCTCGCGATGTACGACACCATGCAGTACATCCGCAGCCCGGTCAGCACCGTCTGCCTCGGCATGGCCGCCTCGATGGGCAGCCTGCTGCTGACGGCCGGCGAGAAGGGCAAGCGATTCGCCCTCCCCAACAGCCGCATCATGGTGCACCAGCCCTCGGGCGGGGCGCAGGGGCAGGCCACGGACATCGAGATCCAGGCGCGTGAGATCCTGGCGCTGCGCAAGCGGCTGAACCAGATCTACGTGAAGCACACCGGCCAGCCGATCGAGGAGATCGAGCGCAAGCTCGAGCGCGACAGCTACATGTCGGCCGAGGAAGCGAAGGAGTTCGGGCTGATCGACCAGGTGGTCGAGGAGCGGCCCACGACCCCGGCGGAAGCGCCGAAGGGGTGACATGGCACCGGGGCCGCACAGTCCCGGGGCAGACCCGCAGGGCGGGGGTGGGAGCGGCGCGGGCCGCCCGCCCCTGTTCCAACTTCCCCCTGGATGACAGGGGGGCTACAGTCCCGCAAGATCGCCCGGCCCAACGCCGGGGGGTCCAGGAGCGCGCATGAGCAAGTCCGGCGACTCAAAGAACACCCTGTATTGCTCGTTCTGCGGCAAGTCGCAGCACGAGGTACGCAAACTCATCGCCGGCCCGACGGTCTTCATCTGCGACGAGTGCGTCGAACTCTGCATGGACATCATCCGTGAGGAGCACAAGACGCATCTGGTGAAGTCCCGTGACGGGGTGCCGACCCCGCGCGAGATCTGCAAGGTGCTGGATGATTACGTGATCGGGCAGGAACACGCCAAGCGCGTGCTCTCGGTTGCGGTGCACAATCATTACAAGCGCCTGGCCCACGGCGCGAAGACCGGCGAAGTCGAGATCGCCAAGTCCAACATCATGCTGGTCGGCCCCACCGGCTCCGGTAAGACGCTGCTGGCCCAGACCCTGGCGCGCATCCTCGATGTGCCCTTCACCATGGCCGACGCCACCACGCTGACCGAGGCCGGCTATGTCGGCGAGGATGTCGAGAACATCATCCTCAAGCTGCTCCAGTCGGCCGACTACAATGTGGAGCGGGCCCAGCGCGGCATCGTCTATATCGACGAGGTCGACAAGATCAGCCGCAAGTCGGACAACCCCTCGATCACGCGCGACGTGTCGGGCGAGGGCGTCCAGCAGGCGCTGCTCAAGATTATGGAAGGCACCGTGGCCTCCGTGCCGCCGCAGGGCGGGCGCAAGCACCCGCAGCAGGAATTCCTGCAGGTCGACACCTCGAACATCCTCTTCATCGTCGGCGGCGCCTTCGCCGGCCTCGAGAAGATCATCGCCGGCCGCGGCAAGGGCTCGGGCATCGGCTATGGCGCCGAGGTCAAGGGGCCGGATGAGCGCCGCACCGGCCAGATCCTGCGCGAGGTGGAGCCCGAGGACCTGCTGAAGTTCGGCCTGATCCCGGAATTCATCGGCCGCCTGCCGGTCATCGCCACGCTCGACGACCTGGACGAGAAGGCGCTGATCGAGATCCTGACCAAGCCGAAGAATGCCCTGGTCAAGCAGTACCAGCGCCTGTTCGAGATGGAGGCCACCAAGCTGACCTTCACCGAGGACGCGCTGCGCTCGGTCGCCACCCGCGCCATCCAGCGCAAGACGGGCGCCCGCGGGCTGCGTTCCATCATGGAAGGCATTCTTTTGGGCACCATGTTCGACCTTCCCGGTTTGGAAGATGTCGAGGAAGTGGTGGTGAACAAGGAGGTGGCCGAAGGCCGCGCCGCCCCGCTGTTCATCTATGGTGAACGGGCGGCGGAGCAGTCTTCCGCATGAGGTCGGCCCGGCCTGGAACGCGGGGCTGGCCTGCATGGCTTGCCCAGCGCACCGGCCGGTCCCATCTCCTGGGAGAACCCCGTGGCGCGGGGCCGTGCCGAGAAGCGGGCGGGCCTGCGCCGACTGTCCTGAGTGAGGTCCCCTATGGCGGATAAGAAACCCGAATTGACGAGCGGTGAACTGCTCCCCGTGCTGCCGCTGCGGGACATTGTCGTCTTCCCCCACATGATCGTTCCCCTCTTCGTGGGCCGGGAGAAGAGCGTCCGCGCCCTGGAGGCGGTGATGCGGGAGGACAAGCAGATCCTGCTCGTCGCCCAGCGCAACGCCGCGCAGGACGACCCGGGCGCCGAGGACCTGTACGATGTCGGCACTGTCTCCACCGTGCTGCAGCTGCTCAAGCTGCCGGACGGGACCGTCAAGGTCCTGGTCGAGGGTGGTAAGCGGGCGCGCGTGCTCGGCTTCAAGGAAACCGACCAGTACTTCGAGGCCTACACGGCCCCGCAGGAGGAGGATGCCGCCGAGTCGCCCGAGATCGAGGCGCTGGCGCGCACCGTGGTCGGGCAGTTCGAGCAGTACATCAAGCTCAACAAGAAGATCGCGCCCGAGGTGCTGGTCTCGATCAACCAGATCGAGGATTCGGCCAAGCTCGCGGACACGGTCGCCAGCCATCTGAACCTGAAGATCGCCGAGAAGCAGGAGCTGCTCGAGATCGGCAGCGTCTCGGCCCGGCTGGAGCGTGTCTTCGCCCATATGGAGAGCGAGATCGGCGTTCTTCAGGTGGAGAAGCGCATCCGCAACCGCGTTAAGCGGCAGATGGAGAAGACCCAGCGCGAGTACTATCTGAACGAGCAGCTGAAGGCGATCCAGAAGGAGCTGGGCGAGGGCGAGGACGGCAAGGACGAGTCGGCCGAGCTGGAGGCCAAGATCAAGGCCACCAAGCTCTCCCCCGAGGCGCGCGACAAGGCGCTGGGCGAGCTGAAGAAGCTCCGCTCCATGTCGCCGATGAGCGCCGAGGCGACGGTGGTGCGCAACTACCTCGACTGGATCCTCTCCATTCCGTGGAAGAAGAAGTCGAAGGTCCGCAACGACCTGGCCAAGGCCGAGGAGGTGCTGGACGCCGACCATTACGGGCTGGACAAGGTGAAGGAGCGGATCCTGGAGTACCTGGCGGTGCAGTCGCGCTCGCCCAAGGTGCGCGGCCCGATCCTCTGCCTGGTCGGCCCCCCGGGCGTCGGCAAGACCAGCCTCGGCAAGTCCATCGCCAAGGCCACCAACCGCAACTTCGTGCGCATGTCGCTGGGCGGCGTGCGGGACGAGGCGGAGGTGCGCGGCCACCGGCGGACCTATATCGGCTCCATGCCGGGCAAGGTCATCCAGGGCATGAAGAAGGCCAAGACCTCCAACCCGCTCTTCCTGCTGGACGAGATCGACAAGCTCGGCGCCGACTGGCGCGGGGACCCGTCCTCGGCCCTGCTCGAGGTGCTGGACCCGGAGCAGAACTCCACCTTCGGCGACCACTACCTGGAGGTGGATTACGACCTCTCGGACGTGATGTTCGTCACCACGGCCAACTCCCTGCGCATGCCGCAGCCGCTGCTGGACCGCATGGAGATCATCCGCATCCCCGGCTACACCGAGGATGAGAAGGTGCAGATCGCCCGCCGCCACCTGATGCCCAAGGTCACCGAGGCCAACGGGCTGAAGGAGAATGAGTGGAGCGTGACGGACGAGGCGCTGCTCGACCTGGTGCGCTACTACACGCGCGAGGCCGGCGTGCGGAACCTGGAGCGCGAGGTGGGCGGGCTGGCCCGCAAGGCCGTCAAGGAGATCGTCTCCAAGAAGGCCAAGAAGGTCGCCATCAACCGCAAGAACCTCGAGAAGTACGCGGGCGTGAAGAAGTTCCGCTACGGCGAGGCCGAGGCGGAGGATATGGTGGGCGTCGTCACCGGCCTGGCCTGGACCGAGGTGGGCGGCGAGATCCTGACCATCGAGTCGGTGCTGGTGCCCGGCAAGGGCAAGGTGCAGACCACCGGCAAGCTGGGCGACGTGATGCAGGAGAGCGTCTCCGCGGCGCTGTCCTATGTCCGCAGCCGCTCGGCCAGCTTCGGCATCAAGCCGACGCTGTACGAGAAGCGGGACATCCATGTGCACGTGCCGGAGGGCGCGACTCCGAAGGACGGCCCCTCCGCCGGCATCGCCATGGCGACGTCCATCGTCTCCGTGCTGACCGGTATCCCGGTGCGCAAGGATGTCGCCATGACGGGCGAGATCACGCTGCGTGGCCGCGTGCTGCCGATCGGCGGGCTGAAGGAGAAGCTGCTGGCGGCGCTGCGCGCCGGCATCACCACGGTCTTCATCCCCAAGGACAATGAAAAGGATCTCGCCGAGATCCCGGACAACGTGAAGAAGGGGCTGACGATCAACGCCGTCTCGCATGTGGACGAGGTGATCAGCAAGGCGCTGGCGCGCCCGCCCGAGGCGATCGACTGGTCGGAGCCGGAGGAGGCCCCGCCGGCCGCTGCCGATGGCAAGGCCGCCCAGCCGGCCAGCCTGCCGCACTGATTCGCTCCGGCGCGGCCTCCAGGCCGCGCCGGACAGGCTTCTGAACCCGGGGGAGGGATACCTTCCCCGGGTTTTTTTGTGGCTTCCAGGGGCATGGCGACGCTCGCGCCGTGACCGGGCTGCATCAGCCCCGGAAATTGGCCGCGGCCGGCCGGCTTGCCTTCAGCGCGGCGTTGACGGCGGAAAAATCGGCTGCCTAGTGTCGCCGACGATACGGGCCGGCTTCCGTCGGCCCCGACCCCCCAGGGCGAGGATGAACCACGTGAACAAACAGGATCTCGTCGCGGTTGTCGCCGAGACGGGCGAGCTTTCCAAGGCCAAGGCCGGCGAGGTGCTCGACGCGGTGTTCGACGCGATCAGCCAGTCGCTGAAGGCGAAGCAGGAAGTCCGCCTGGTGGGCTTCGGCACGTTTTCCACCTCGCGCCGCAAGGCCGGCAAGGGGCGCAACCCGCGCACCGGCGAGGAGATCGAGATCGCCGCGTCCGTCACGGTGCGCTTCAAGGCCGGCAAGGCGCTGAAGGACGATCTGAACTGAGACTCCGCGCGTCTCCGGCCGCGGTCTGGCCGGGGCAGGGCCGTGGGGCTGGCAGCGATGCCGGCCCCGTGTTGTTTTAAGGCTTGGCCAAGGGCGTGCGGGGAGGGTATCGCAGCCCTGCTGTGCGGGCACTTAGCTCAGCGGTAGAGCGCCTCGCTTACACCGAGGATGCCGGCGGTTCGAATCCGTCAGTGCCCAATCCTGCGTAGGGCGGCCCAGCGGGAGCTGGTCAGTTCTGTATCAAATCAATCGGCGCTAATCTGCTTTTCGCCGATTGACACAAACCGGGCGGCGCCGTATTTCCCGCCCCACGACGCAAGCGGGTGTAGCTCAGTTGGTTAGAGCGCCGGCCTGTCACGCCGGAGGTCGCGGGTTCGAGCCCCGTCACTCGCGCCAGTCGCATCGGCAAAACGCCGCCCCGGGGAGATCCGGGGCGGCGTTTTGGCTTGCGTCGCTTTCATTTTTCAATGTTCAGCAATGCCCTCCGGGCTATGGCGAAGCGTGCGTTGGGGGGGTAATGTCCGCCCAGCGTTGCGCTACGGCATGCCCCGTGGCGTGACTGGCCATGCGCTTCCCTGCGCATGGCACTGTTGGGCCGCAGGCCCGAGGGACGGACGCATCATGACCCAGCCCCTGCTGGCGAACTATTTCCCGATCCTGGTCTTCCTGGCCATTGCCGCGGGCATCGCCGTGGCGATGGTGGGCGGCAGCGTGCTGGCGGCCCGCCAGAAACCGTATGCGGAAAAAGTCTCCGCCTATGAGTGCGGCTTCGAGCCGTTCGACGACACGCGCCGGCGCTTCGATGTGCGATTCTACCTCGTCGCCATCCTGTTCATCATCTTCGACCTCGAAGTGGCCTTCCTGTTCCCCTGGGCGGTGGCGCTGGGCGACATCGGCTGGCTGGGTTTCCTCTCGATGATGGCGTTCCTGGGCGTGCTGACGGTGGGCTTCATCTACGAATGGCGCAAAGGCGCCCTGGACTGGGAGTGAGCCGCCAATGAGCGCGAGCAACCAAAGCGACCTGAGCTGGAACCGGCAGGGTCTGCCGCCGGGCCCCGAGCAGGACGCCGTCATCAAGGGCGTCACCGGCGAGATCGAGGATAAGGGCTTCGTCGTCGCCAATATCGACAAGGTGGTGAACTGGGCGCGCACCGGCAGCCTGTGGCCGATGACCTTCGGCCTGGCCTGCTGCGCCGTGCCGATGATCCATGCCTACATGCCGCGCTACGACCTCGACCGCTTCGGCGTCATCCCGCGCGGCTCGCCGCGCCAGTCGGACGTGATGATCGTGGCCGGCACGCTGACCAACAAGATGGCTCCCGCGCTGCGCAAGGTCTATGACCAGATGGCCGAGCCGCGCTGGGTCATCTCCATGGGCAGCTGCGCCAATGGCGGCGGCTACTACCACTACAGCTACAGCGTCGTCCGCGGCTGCGACCGGATCGTGCCGGTGGACGTCTATGTGCCGGGCTGCCCGCCGACCGCCGAGGCGCTGGTCTATGGCGTGCTGCAACTCCAGAAGAAGATCCGCCGGACGGGGAGCATCCTCCGTGGCTGACCAGACCCCGATCGAAACCGCCGAGGCGCCGCGCGTGCCGACGGCGAATGAGGCCCTGCTCGCCGCCGTGCTGGGCGCCATCCCCGAGGGGGCCGTGCTCGGCTCCCAGGTGGCGCGCGGCGCCGAGGTGGAAATCCGCGTGCGGCGCGAAGCCCTGCACGCCGTGCTGCAGATGCTGCGCGACGATCCGCGCTTCGCCTTCCAGCAGTGCATGGACATCTGCGGCGTCGACTGGCCGGGCCGGCCGGAGCGCTTCGAGGTGGTCTACAACCTGCTCTCGATGACCCACAATCACCGCATCCGCGTCATCACCACGACCGATGCGGCGACGCCCGTGCCCACCGTGGTCGACCTGTGGCCCTCCGCCACCTGGTTCGAGCGCGAGGCGTGGGACATGTACGGCATCGTCTTCGAGGGCCAGACCGACCTGCGCCGCATCCTCACCGATTACGGCTTCGAGGGGCATCCGCTGCGCAAGGACTTCCCCCTGACCGGCTTCGTCGAGGTTCGCTACGACCCGGAGCGGCAGGCGGTGGTCTATGAGCCGGTGAAGCTGACGCAGGATTTCCGCAACTTCGATTTCCTCTCGCCCTGGGAAGGCATGACGACGCTGCCCGGCGACGAGAAGGTGCATCTGAACCGGATCGGCCGCGAATGAGCCTGAGCACCGAAGACACCCCGGCCGCCGGCGGCACCCGCACGGTCGAGATCGACAGCCACACCATCAATTTCGGCCCGCAGCATCCGGCGGCGCACGGTGTGCTGCGCCTGATCCTGGAGATGCAGGGCGAGGTGGTGGAGCGTGCCGACCCGCATATCGGCCTGCTGCACCGCGGCACCGAGAAGCTGATCGAGCACAAGACCTACCTCCAGGCGCTGCCCTATTTCGACCGCCTGGACTACGTGGCGCCGATGGCGCAGGAGCATTGCTTCGCCCTGGCCGTCGAGAAGCTTCTCGGCATCGAGGCGCCGATCCGCGCGCAGTACATCCGTGTGCTGTTCGCCGAGATCAGCCGCGTCCTGAACCACATCCTGAACATCACCACCTATGCGCTGGATGTGGGCGCGACGACGCCGAGCCTCTGGGGCTTCGAGCAGCGCGAGGTGCTGCTCGAGTTCTACGACGCCACCTCCGGCTCGCACTACCACGCCAACTACTTCCGCGCCGGCGGCGTGCTGAAGGACCTGCCGGCCGGGCTGACCGACCGCATCGCGGCCTGGGCGGAGCAGTTCCCGAAATTCGTCGACGACATCGAGCGCCTGCTGACGGGCAACCGCATCTTCAAGCAGCGCACCGTCGATATCGGCATCATGACGGCCGAGGAGGCGATGGAATGGGGCTTCTCCGGCCCCTGCATCCGCGCCTCGGGCTGCGCCTGGGATTTGCGCCGCAGCCAGCCCTACGACGTGTACGACCAGCTCGACTTCGAGATCCCGGTGGGCAGCCATGGCGATTGCTATGAGCGCTACCTGGTCCGCATCGCCGAGATGCGCGAGAGCCTGAAGATCATCAAGCAGTGCCTGGCGCAGATGCCCGGCGGTCCGGTCAAGATCCCGGACAGCAAGATCGTCTCGCCGCGGCGGGGTGAGATGAAGCGCTCGATGGAGGCGCTCATCCACCACTTCAAGCTCTACAGCGAGGGCTACCACGTGCCGGCGGGCTCCACCTACACGGCGGTCGAGGCGCCGAAGGGCGAGTTCGGCGTCTATCTGGTGGCCGACGGCACCAACCGCCCCTATCGCTGCAAGATCCGCGCCCCTGGCTTCGCGCATCTGCAGGCGATGGAGAAGCTGTCGAAGGGCCACATGCTGGCGGACGCCGTCTCCGTCATCGGCAGCCTGGATATCGTGTTCGGAGAGATCGACCGGTGAGCGCCCCGCATTCCCCCCACCACGAGGAGCCGGCGAGCTTCGCCTTCGACGCCGAGAGCGAGGCGCAGATCGAGAAGATCCTGAAGCGCTATCCGGAAGGCAAGCAGGCCAGCGGCGTCATTCCGCTGCTCTACGTCGCGCAGAAGCAGATGGGGCGTGCCACCGGCAGCGCCTGGGTGCCGCGCGTGGCGATGGACACGATCGCGGAGCGCCTCGGCATGGCGCCGATCCGCGTCTACGAGGTCGCCACCTTCTACTTCATGTTCAACACCAAGCCGATCGGCCGGTTTCACCTGCAGGTCTGCGGCACGACGCCCTGCTGGCTGCGTGGCTCGGACGAGGTTCTCCGGGCTTGCAAGGATGCGGGCCACCTCAAGGGCTATGGCGACACCAGCGAGGACGGTTTGTTCACCATGACCGAGGTGGAATGCCTCGGTGGCTGCGTGAACGCGCCGATCCTGCAGGTGGATGACGACTACTACGAGGACATGGACTACGAGAGCACGGTGAAGCTGCTCGAGGCGCTGAAGCGCGGGGAGCGGCCGAAGCCGGGCAGCATGCAGGGCCGCCAGGGCAGCGCGCCAATCGGCGGGCCGGAGACGGTGCTGGATATTCCCATGCGGGATGCGGCCCCCGGCCGCGCGGGGGAGGAGTGAGACCATGGCGCTGAGCGACAAGGACCGCATCTTCACCAACCTCTACGGCCTGCATCCGTGGAACCTGAAGGATGCGCAGCGGCGCGGCAGCTGGGACGGCACCGCCGCCATCATCGCCAAGGGGCGGGACTGGATCATCGAGGAGATGAAGCAGTCCGGCCTGCGCGGCCGTGGCGGCGCGGGCTTCCCGACCGGCATGAAGTGGAGCTTCATGCCGAAGTCGAACCCGGATGGGCGCCCCTCCTACCTCGTCGTCAATGGCGACGAGTCGGAGCCGGGCACCTGCAAGGACCGCGACATCATCCGCAACGATCCGCACCTGCTGATCGAAGGCTGCCTCTATGCCGGCGTCGCCATGGGCGCGCATGCCGGCTACATCTACGTGCGCGGCGAGTACTACAACGAGATCCAGGTCCTCCAGGCGGCGATTGACGAGGCGTATGAGGCCGGGCTGCTCGGCCCCAACGCCGCGGGCAGCGGCTGGGATTTCGACCTCTACGTGCACCGCGGCGCCGGCGCCTATATCTGCGGCGAGGAGACGGCGCTGATCGAGAGCCTCGAGGGCAAGAAGGGCATGCCGCGGCTGAAGCCGCCATTCCCCGCCGCCGTCGGCCTCTATGGCTGCCCGACCACGGTCAACAATGTCGAGACCATCGCGGTGGTGCCCGCCATCCTGAAGCGCGGCGCGAGCTGGTTCTCCAGCTTCGGCCGCCCGAAGAATGTGGGAACAAAAATCTTCTGCATCCAGGGCCATGTGAACAAGCCCTGCAATGTGGAAGCCGAGATGAGCATCCCGATGCGGGAGCTGATCGAGCGCTATGCCGGCGGCGTGCGCGGGGGGTGGGACAACCTGCTGGCCGTCATCCCCGGCGGCTCCTCGACGCCGCTGCTGCCCAAGCACATCTGCGACGACGTGCTGATGGACTTCGACGCGCTGCGCGAGCACAAGTCGGGCCTCGGCACGGCGGGCGTGATCGTCATGGACAAGTCCACCGACATCATCAAGGCGATCGCCCGCCTGGCGCAGTTCTACAAGCATGAGAGCTGCGGCCAGTGCACCCCCTGCCGCGAGGGCATGGGCTGGCAGAAGCGCCTGATGGACCGCATGGTCGAGGGCCGCGCCGAGATCGCCGAGATCGACGTGCTCGAGAGCGTGACCCGCCAGATCGAGGGCCACACCATCTGCGCGCTGGCCGATGGCGGCGTCTGGCCGGTGCAGGGGCTGATCCGCCACTTCCGCCCGCTGATGGAAGAGCGCATCCGGGAATACCACGCCAAAAAGAGCGGCGGCGCCATGCCGCTGGCCGCGGAGTAAGACCATGGCGAAGGTCACGATCGACGGCATCGAGGTCGAGGTCCCGAACGGGGCCACCGTCCTCCAGGCCTGCGAAGCAGCGGGGAAGGAAATTCCCCGCTTCTGCTATCATGAGCGGCTGAGCGTCGCCGGCAATTGCCGCATGTGCCTGGTCGAGGTGGAGAAGGCGCCGAAGCCGGTGGCTTCCTGCGCCTACCCCGTGGCGGACGGCATGAAGGTGTTCACGGACAGCGCGCTGGTCCGCAACGCCCGCCGCAACGTCATGGAATTCCTGCTGATCAACCACCCGCTCGATTGCCCGATCTGCGACCAGGGCGGCGAGTGCGACCTGCAGGACCAGGCCACCGCCTATGGCGGCCAGGGCGGCCGCTACCGCGAGCAGAAGCGCGCGGTGAAGGACAAGTATCTCGGCCCGCTGGTCAAGACGATCATGACCCGCTGCATCCAATGCACCCGCTGCGTGCGCTTCGCGACCGAGGTCGCGGGCGTTCCGGAGCTGGGCGCCACCGGCCGCGGCGAGGACATGCAGATCGGCACCTATGTCGAGAAGGCGCTGACCACCGAATTGTCGGGCAACCTGATCGACATCTGCCCGGTCGGCGCGCTGACCAGCCGCCCCTACGCCTTCGTCTCCCGCCCCTGGGAGCTGCGCAAGACGGACAGCGTCGATGTGCTGGACGCGGTCGGCGCTGCCATCCGCGTGGACACCCGCGGGCCCGAGGTGCTGCGCATCCTGCCGCGCATCAATGAGGAGGTGAACGAGGAGTGGATGGCCGACCGTGGCCGCTTCTCCTTCGACGGCCTCAAGCGCCGCCGGCTGGACCGCCCCTGGATCCGCGTCGAGGGCAAGCTGAAGCCTGCCTCCTGGCAGGAGGCCTTCGCGGTCGTCGCCGAGCGGCTGAAGGGCATCCCTGGCCAGCGTCTCGGCGCCGTGGCCGGCGATCTGGTGGACGCCGAGAGCGCCTTCGCGCTGCGCGAGCTGATGGTGGGCCTCGGCTCGGCCAATCTCGACTGCCGGCAGGATGGCGCGGCGATCGATGTCTCGCGCCGCGACCACTACCTGTTCAACTCGGGCATCGCCGGCATCGACGAGGCGGATGCGCTGCTGCTGATCGGCACCAACCCGCGCAAGGAAGCGCCGGTGCTCAATGCCCGCATCCGCAAGCGCTGGTCCTCCGGCGCGCTGAAGGTGGCGAGCATCGGCCCGGCCGGGCTCGACCTCACCTACAAGGCCGAGCATCTGGGGGAGGGGCCTGACGCCCTCGCCACGCTGCGCGATGGCGGCCACGCCTTCGCCGAGGTGCTGAAGGGTGCGAAGCGCCCGATGATCGTGCTCGGCCGCGCCGCTGTGGCGCGCCCGGATGGCGCCGCCATCCTGGCCGCCGCCTGGGCGCTGGCCGAGAGCGTCGGCGCGCTGACGCCGGAATGGCATGGCTTCAACATGCTGCACCTGTTCGGCGGGCAGGTCGGCGCGCTCGATGCCGGCTTCGTGCCGGGCGAGGGCGGGCTGGACCTGGCCGGCATGCTGGGCGGCGGCGTCGATGCGCTGTGGCTGCTGGGCGCCGATGGCTTCGAGCCCGGGCTGATCCCGCCCGGCACCTTCGTCATCTACCAGGGCCACCATGGCGACCGGGCGGCGGCGCGGGCGGATGTCATCCTCCCCGGCGCGGCCTACACGGAGAAGGACGGCACCTACGTCAACACCGAGGGCCGGGTGCAGCGGGGCCGCATGGCCCTGCACCCGCCGGGCGAGGCGCGGGAGGATTGGCGCATCATCCGCGCCGCCGGCGCGGCGCTGGACGTGAGCCTCGCCTTCGACACGCTGGACGCGCTGCGGGCCCGCATGGCGGCGGCGAATCCGGTCTTCGGCATGGTCGATGGCCGGATCGCCGAGGGCTGCCACGACACCGCCGGGCCGAGGCTGGCGGAGGGCGCGGCGCCGGAGGCCACGTCCTTCACCCTCCCGATCACCGATTACTGGCAGGCGGATGCGATCAGCCGCGCCTCGGAGACGATGGCCGAGTGCAGCCGCATCTATAACGACGCCACACCCAAGCTGGCGGCGGAGTAACGCGGCATGGACGCTTTCCTCGCATCCCCCATCGGCATCCTGGCGCTGACGGTCGCGCAGACCCTGGCGCTGCTGGTGCCGCTGCTGATCGCGGTGGCCTACCTCACCTATGCCGAGCGCAAGGTGATGGCGGCGATGCAGATGCGGAAGGGCCCGAACGTGGTCGGCCCCTTCGGCCTGCTGCAGCCCTTCGCCGACGCGCTGAAGATGCTGCTGAAGGAGACGATCATCCCGTCGGGCGCCAACCGGGCGCTGTTCATCCTGGGCCCGATGCTGACGCTGATCCTGGCGCTCATCGCCTGGGCGGTGATCCCGGTGAATGATGGCTGGGCGATCGCCGACATCAATGTCGGCGTGCTCTACCTGCTGGCCATCTCCTCGCTCGGCGTCTACGGCATCGTCATCGCCGGCTGGGCCTCGAACTCCAAGTACGCCTTCCTCGGCGCGCTGCGCTCGGCGGCGCAGATGGTCTCCTACGAGGTCTCGATGGGCCTCGTCATCGTGACCGTGCTGCTCTGCGTGGGCAGCCTGAACCTGAGCGAGATCGTGCGCGCGCAGAAGACGGTGTGGTTCGCCATCCCGCTCTTCCCGATGTTCGTGATCTTCTTCATCTCGACGCTCGCCGAGACGAACCGCCCGCCCTTCGACCTGGCCGAGGGCGAGTCGGAGCTGGTGGCGGGCTTCATGGTGGAATACTCCTCCATGACCTACGCCCTGTTCTTCCTGGGCGAATACGCCAACATGATCCTCATGTCGGCGATGACCAGCATCCTGTTCCTGGGTGGCTGGCTGCCGCCGATGGACATCGCGCCCTTCAACTGGGTGCCGGGGCCGATCTGGTTCATCCTCAAGATCATGCTCTGCCTGTTCACCTTCATCTGGGTGCGTGCCACCTTCCCGCGCTACCGGTACGACCAGCTGATGCGACTGGGCTGGAAGATCTTCCTGCCCTTCAGCCTGGTCTATCTGGTGCTGACGGCCTTCGTGCTGAAGCTGACGGGGTGGCTGCCGGTATGAGGTGCCCTGTCGCGATGATGACGCTTGTCGATATGAGTGGCGCGGGCTACCCCCGCGCGGCGAGGTGAGAAATGGCAACGCTTGACCGCGTGGCGCGCAGCCTGCTGCTGACCGAGCTGGCCTCGGGCATGGCGCTGACGCTGAAGTATTTCTTCAGTCCGAAGACCACGATCAGCTACCCCTTCGAGAAGACCGCGCTCTCGCCCCGGTTCAAGGGTGAGCACGCGCTGCGCCGCTACCCCAACGGGGAGGAGCGGTGCATCGCCTGCAAGCTGTGCGAGGCGATCTGTCCGGCGCTGGCCATCACCATCGAGGCCGAGCCGCGCGAGGATGGCAGCCGCCGCACCACGCGCTACGACATCGACATGACGAAGTGCATCTATTGCGGCATGTGCGAGGAAGCCTGCCCGGTCGATGCCATCGTCGAGGGGCCGAATTTCGAGTTCGCGACGGAGACGCGCGAGGAGCTGATCTACAACAAGGATCGGCTGCTCGCGAATGGCGACCGGTGGGAGCCGGAGATCGCCAAGCGCCTCGAGCTCGACGCGCCCTACCGCTGAGTTCCGCGGCGGGGGCGGTCCGGTCCGTGCCTCCCCCGCGGCTTTCCTTCACGGCCCCGTCCTCCTGCCAGGACGGCTCTCTCGGAACGGTGCCATGATGCTGCATCTGCACGCGGGCGGGCTGCGATGATCGCCGCACTCGCCTTCTATGTCTTCGCGGCCATCCTGATCGCGTCCGCGGTCATGGTGGTGACCAGCCGCAACCCCGTGCACAGCGTGCTGTTCCTGATCCTGGCGTTCTTCAACGCCGCGGCGCTGTTCCTGATCGCGGGGGCCGAGTTCCTGGCGATGATCCTGGTCATCGTCTATGTGGGCGCGGTCGCGGTGCTCTTCCTCTTCATCGTCATGATGCTGGACATCGATTTCAGCCGCATGCGGGAGGGGCTGCAGCGTTACGCGCCGATCGGCGCCGTCATCGGCGGCATCCTGTTCCTCGAGCTGCTCTTCGTGTTCGGCAGCTGGCAGTTCGCGCCGGACGCCGCCACGCTGCGGCTGAACGCCACGCCGGGCCCAGAGGTGACCAACACCGAGGCGCTGGGCCAGCTGATCTACACGGACTACATCTACCTGTTCCAGGTGGCCGGGCTGATCCTGCTGGTGGCGATGATCGGCGCCATCGTGCTGACGCTGCGCGACAAGCCGGCCAACAGCAAGCGGCAGGATATCGGCGTGCAGGTGGCGCGGGCCGAGGCGGTGAAGCTCGCCAACCCGCCCTCGCGCGCCGGCCTCGGCCAGCTCGGCATCATCCGCCGGCCGCTGCCGGAGGCGCCGAAGCCCAAGGCGGTGGGCCACGACCACCACGACCATCACGGCGGGGGGCACCACTGAGATGCTGACCATCGGTCTTGGCCACTACCTGACGGTGAGCGCCATCCTCTTCGTGCTGGGCGTGCTGGGCATCTTCCTCAACCGGAAGAACGTCATCGTCATCCTGATGTCGATCGAGCTGCTGCTGCTCTCGGTGAACCTGAACATGGTGGCCTTCTCGGCCGCCCTGCAGGACCTCACCGGCCAGGTCTTCGCCCTGTTCATCCTGACCGTGGCGGCGGCCGAGGCGGCCATCGGCCTGGCCATCGTCGTCATCTACTTCCGCAATCGCGGCAGCATCGAGGTGGAGGATATCTCCACCCTGAAGGGTTAAGCCCATGTATGTCGGTGCGGTTTTCTTCCCGCTGCTCGGTGCCTGCATCTCCGGCTTCTTCGGCCGCTGGATCGGCGACAAGGCGGCGCAATGGGCCACCGTGATCTGCATGGCGCTGGCCGCCATCTGCGGCGTGAGCGCCTTCATCCAGGTCGCCTACGGCCATGCGCCGGCCACGCTGGAGATCGCCACCTGGCTCGATGTCGGCGGGCTGCAGCTCTCCTGGGCGCTGCGCTACGACACGCTGGCGGCGGTGATGGTGGGCATGGTGACGGTCGCCTCCACCATGATCCACCTCTACAGCGTCGGCTACATGTCGCATGACCCGACGCAGCCCCGCTTCTTCGCCTATCTCTCGCTCTTCACCTTCATGATGCTCATGCTGGTGACGGCCGACAACCTGCTCCAGCTCTTCTTTGGCTGGGAGGGCATCGGCCTCGCGAGCTACCTGCTGATCGGCTACTGGTACGAGAAGGAGAGCGCCAACCGCGCGGCGATGAAGGCCTTCATCGTCAACCGCGTGGGCGACCTCTTCTTCATGCTGGGCATGGGCCTGACCTTCTGGACCTTCGGCAGCATCGAGTTCAACACCATCTTCCAGGGTGTCGAGGCGGCGCGTCAGGTCACCTTCGCCGGCTTCCCGGTGGTCGAGGTGATCGCGCTGCTGTTCTTCCTGGGCGCCATGGGCAAGTCGGCCCAGATCGGCCTGCACACCTGGCTGCCGGACGCGATGGAGGGCCCGACCCCCGTCTCCGCCCTCATCCATGCGGCGACGCTCGTCACCGCCGGCGTGTTCCTGATGGCGCGCATGTCGCCCGTCGTGGAGTACGCGCCGAACGTGCTGGGCTTCATCACCTTCATCGGCGCCACCACGGCCTTCTTCGCCGCCAGCGTCGGCATGGTGCAGAACGACATCAAGCGGGTCATCGCCTACTCGACCTGCTCGCAGCTCGGCTACATGTTCTTCGCCATCGGCGTCGGCGCCTACCAGGCGGCGGTGTTCCACCTCTTCACCCACGCCTTCTTCAAGGCGCTGCTCTTCCTCTCGGCGGGCTCCGTGATCCACGCCATGTCGGACGAGCAGGACATCCGCAAGATGGGCGGCATCTGGAAGAAGATCCCGGTCACCTACGCCATGTTCTGGATCGGCTCCCTGGCGCTGGCCGGTGTGCCCTACTTCGCCGGCTACTACTCGAAGGACTTCGTGCTGGAGGCGGCCTATGCCGGCCATGGCTGGACGGCGAAGTACGCCTTCCTCATGGGCATCGTCGCCGCCTTCATGACGGCCTTCTACTCCTGGCGCCTGATCATCCTGACCTTCCACGGCACGCCGCGCGCGGACCATCACACGATGGAGCACGTGCATGAGAGTCCGGCGGTCATGCTGATCCCGCTCTTCGGGCTGGCGGTCGGCGCGCTGTTCGCCGGCGCCTACTTCTCCGGCGACTTCGTCGGCCACCATTGGGCCGAGTTCTGGAACGGCTCGATCGTCAACGCGCCGCACAACCACATCATGCACGAGGCGCACGAGGTTCCCTCCTGGGTGCCGCTGGCGCCGACGGTGGTGGGCGTCGCCGGCATCGTCCTGGCCTATGTGCTGTACATGTTCCTGCCGCACCTGCCGGGGCGCATCGCCGCGGCGGTGCCGGGGCTGTACCGCTTCCTGCTCAACAAGTGGTACTTCGACGAGCTGTATGACCGCGCCATCGTCCAGCCGCTGCGCCGCCTCGCCGTGCAGCTCTGGAAGGTGGGCGACGTCAAGATCATCGACGGCATGCCGAACGGCGCCGCCAGCCTCACGGCGCAGGCCTCCGGCCGCGTGGTGCGCTTCCAGACGGGCCGCGTGGCGAACTACGCCTTCGCCATGATCATCGGCCTCGTCCTCTTCGTCAGCATCTTCCTGTTCGGGGTCGGCCGATGAACGCCGCGGGTTTTCCCCTGCTCTCGCTGCTCACCTTCCTGCCGCTGGTGGGCGCGGGCATCATCCTGTTCGTGCGGGGGGAGGAGGCGGTCGTCGCCTCCAACGCCCGCTGGACGGCGCTGTGGACCAGCCTGATCACCTTCGGGCTCTCGCTGATCCTGTGGTTCCAGTTCGACAAGAGCACGGCGGACTTCCAGTTCGTCGAGCAGATGAGCTGGATGCCGGAATTCGGCCTCGGCTACCACATGGGCGTGGACGGCATCTCGGTGCTGTTCGTGCTGCTCTCGACGGCGCTGACGCCGCTCTGCATCCTCTCCTCCTGGGAGGCCATCCAGAGCCGGGTGCGTGAATACATGATCGCCTTCCTCGTCCTCGAGACGATGATGGTCGGCATGTTCGCCTCGCTTGACGTGGTGATGTTCTACATCTTCTTCGAGGGCGTGCTGATCCCGATGTTCCTGATCATCGGGGTCTGGGGCGGCGCGCGGCGGGTCTACGCCGCCTACAAGCTGTTCCTCTACACGCTGCTCGGCTCGCTGCTGATGCTGCTGGCCATGCTGGTGCTGTGGTACCAGGCCGGCACCACCTCGATCCCCGCCATCTTCGAGCTGACCATCGCGCCCAGCACGCAGATGTGGCTGTTCCTGGCCTTCTTCGCCTCCTTCGCCGTGAAGGTGCCGATGTGGCCGGTGCACACCTGGCTGCCGGATGCGCATGTCGAGGCGCCGACCGCCGGCTCCGTCATCCTGGCGGGCGTGCTGCTGAAGATGGGCGCCTACGGCTTCCTGCGCTTCTCGCTGCCGCTGCTGCCGCAGGCCACCGAGTGGTTCGCGCCGCTGATCTTCGCCCTCTCCGTCGTCGCCGTGGTCTACACCTCGCTGGTGGCGCTGGCGCAGGAGGACATGAAGAAGCTGATCGCCTATTCCTCGGTCGCCCATATGGGCATCGTGACGATCGGCATCTTCACCCTGAACCACCAGGGCATCTCGGGCGCCATCTTCCAGATGCTGAGCCACGGCGTCGTCTCCGGCGCGCTCTTCCTCTGCGTGGGCGTGCTGTACGACCGGGTGCACTCGCGCGAGATCGCCCGCTATGGCGGCGTCGCCAAGATCATGCCCAGCTACGCCATGGTGTTCATGCTGTTCACCATGGGCTCGGTCGCGCTGCCCGGCACCGCCGGCTTCCCGGGCGAGTTCCTGGTCATCGTCGGCGCCTGGCATGCCAACCCCTGGGTGGCCTTCGGCGCCGCCCTCGGCATGATCCTGGGCGCGGGCTACATGCTCTACCTCTACCGCCGGGTGGTGTTCAGCAAGATCACGCGCGAGGACCTGAAGGCCCTGCTGGACCTCAGCCCGCGCGAATACGTCACCTTCGCGCCGCTGATCCTGCTGACGCTGTGGATGGGCATCTACCCGTCTTCCTTCCTTTCCTTCTTCGAGGCCAGCGTGGCGGCCCTCGTCTCGCGGCATGAGGCCGCGATGGCGCTGCCGCGCCTGGCCGGGATGTGACCGGCATGAACTGGACCCTCGTCCTCCCCGAGCTGGTGCTGGCGCTTGCCGGGCTGGCGGCGCTGGTCGCCGGCGTGCTGCCGAAGCGCGACACCAGCTTCGCCATCAACATGGGCGTTTTCGGCGCCATGCTGCTGGCCGCCGTGCTGGTGATGGCGCAGCCGGAGGGCACCGCCTTCGCCGGCCAGTATGTGTCGGACGCCTTCACCCGCTTCATGAAGCTCCTCGTGCTG
This sequence comes from Roseomonas sp. TS2, assembly GCF_058833935.1. NCBI lineage: Bacteria > Pseudomonadati > Pseudomonadota > Alphaproteobacteria > Acetobacterales > Roseomonadaceae > Roseomonas > Roseomonas sp. TS2. The sequence goes on from NZ_JCACVY010000015.1 coordinate 29,859, forward strand.
GCCGGCGCCGCGCTCGGCCTGCTCGTGGCGATGGACTGGAACGTGAAGGAGGGGCTCGCCAAGTTCGAGTTCCCGCTGCTGCTGCTGTTCAGCAGCCTCGGCATGATGGTCATGGTCTCGGCCAACGACCTGATCGCGCTCTATCTGGGCCTCGAGCTGCTCTCGCTCTCGCTCTACGTCATCGCCGCCTTCAACCGGGACAGCGAGCGCTCGGCCGAGGCGGGGCTGAAATACTTCATCCTGGGCTCGCTGGCCTCCGGCCTGCTGCTCTATGGCGCGAGCCTCATCTATGGCTTCGCCGGCTCCACCAATTTCGACCGCATCGCCGATGCGGTGAGCGCCACCGAAGGCGTGCCCTTCGGCCTGGTGGTGGGCCTCGTCTTCGTGCTGGCGGCGCTGGCCTTCAAGGTCTCGGCCGTGCCCTTCCACATGTGGACGCCGGATGTCTACGAGGGCGCGCCGACCCCGGTCACCGCCTTCTTCGCCTCGGCGCCCAAGGTGGCGGCCATCGCGTTGCTCACCCGCGTCGCCGCCGGCCCCTTCGGGGAGCTGGTGGAGCAATGGCAGCAGGTGCTGATCCTGGCCTCGCTGGGCTCCATGATCCTCGGCGCGCTCGCCGCCATCGGGCAGAAGAACATCAAGCGCCTGATGGCCTATTCCTCCATCGGCCATATCGGCTACGCGCTGATGGGCCTGGCGGTGGGCAGCGACCTCGGCATCCGCGGCCTGCTGCTCTACATGGCCATCTACCTCTTCACCAATGTCGGCGCCTTCGCCGTGCTGGTGGCCATGCGCCGCAACGGCCGCGCCCTGGAGGGGATCGACGACCTCGCCGGCCTCGGCAGGACGGACCCCGCCATGGCGCTGGCCATGACGGTGTTCATGCTCTCCATGGCCGGCATCCCGCCGCTCGCCGGCTTCTTCGGCAAGCTCTACGTCTTCCTGGCGGCGGTCTATGGCGGCTACTGGACCCTGGCGGTGGTCGGCGTGCTCACCTCGGCCGTCTCCGCCTACTACTATCTGCGCGTCATCAAGGTGATGTACTTCGATGCGGGCGAGGCGCTGGATGCGCGCCCGACCAGCCTCTCCGTCGTCCTGGCGGGGACCGGGCTGTTCACCGTGTTCTTCTTCGCCTTCCCGGCGCCCTTCCTGGCCGCGGCGCAGGCGGCCGTGGCCGCTCTGGTGGGGTGAGGGTGACGGGCGCCGCCCGCGCGTGGCGTCTGCGCGTTCATGACGAACTGGCCAGCACGCAGGATGGCGTGCTGGCCGCCGCCCAGGCGGGCGAGCCGGAGGGGCTGGCCATCCTGGCCCGCCGGCAGAGCGCCGGGCGCGGCACGCAGGGGCGGTCCTGGCGCTCGCCCGAAGGCAATCTCTACCTCTCCTTCCTGTTGCGCCCCGAGGGCTCCGCGCGGGAACTGCCGCAATGGTCGCTGCTGATGGCCGTCGCGCTGGCCGAGGCCTTGGCGCCGCTGCTGCCGGATCCGGACCGCCTGCGCCTGAAATGGCCCAATGACGTGCTGCTGGATGGTGCCAAATGCGCCGGCATCCTCACCCAGGCTGCGCCGGGGGAGGGGGGAGGCATCGCCTGGCTGGTCTTCGGGATCGGCGTGAACCTGGCCGAGGCTCCGCTTCTGCCGGACCGGCCCACCGCCAGCCTGCGCCAGACCGGCGTCACCCCGCCCGAGCCGGTCGCCTTTGCCTGGTCGCTCCTGTCCTCGGTGGATCGCTGGCGCGGGACTCAGGCCATGGAAGGCTTTGCCCCCGTGCGGGAGGCCTGGACGGCACGCGGCCCGGCCCTGGGCGCCACCCTGAGGCTCAGCCGGCCGGAAGGCGGCTTCGAGGGCCGCTATCGGGGCCTGTCGGACGATGGCTGCCTTTTGCTGGACACCGCCTCCGGCCGCCGCGCCCTGGCTTCGGGCGAGGTTCTGGCGGCGCCAGCCATGGGTGCATGAGCAGCGCCGTCCGCAATCCGTGATTGGTCCAGACCGCGTTCTGCCGATGCATTTGGCCCCGGGCTGGGGTTATGTGAACAAGATGAGACGGGAACGGGCGCGACTCAGGCCTGTTGAGGCCTCGACGGCGTGGGTTTGCGGCAGCGCCACCGGCCTGGATGGCCGCTGCGGAGGCAAGACGCGGCGCGCCCCATCTGAGGAGCGGCGGTTGGCTTTTCCGCCGCTGCGCCCCATTTGTTCTTTTACGAGTTTGCCTGACGCGCCAGGGCCCCGGAAGGGCGCTGGACTGACGAGGGCCAAGGAACCTGCCCCTTGGGGCAAGACTTCATGAACATCACCACTGGCGAGCATCAATGAACAATAACGGAGACTTGGCCTTCATCCCGCTCGGCGGGACGGGGGAGATCGGCCTCAACCTGAACGTCTATCGCTGCGACGGGCAGCTTCTGGCGATCGATTGCGGCATCGGCTTCGGCGGGGCTGAGCAGCCCGAGGCGGAAGTTATGGTGCCTGACCCCGCCTGGCTGGCCGAACGCCGCGACAAGCTGCTGGGCCTGGTCATCACCCACGCGCATGAGGACCATCTCGGCGCCGTCGCGCCGCTCTGGCCGCAGCTGCGCTGCCCCGTCTATGCCAGCCCCTTCGCGGCCGCCGTACTGCGCCGCAAGCTGGGCGAGGCCGGGCTGATGGGGCAGGTCAAGCTCATCACCGTGCCGCTCGGCGGCACGCTGCAGCTGGGGCCGTTCGGCTTGCAGTTCATCCGCGTCACCCATTCGGTGCCGGAGCCGCAATCCATCGCCATCCGCACGCCCTATGGCACGGTGCTGCACACCGGCGACTGGAAGCTGGACCCCGACCCGCTGGTGGGCGAGCCGACCGACGAGGCGGCCTTCGCCGAGCTGGGCCGGGAAGGCGTGCTGGCCATGGTGTGCGACAGCACCAACGCCCTGGTGGAAGGCCATTCCGGCAGCGAGGGCGAGGTGCGCCGCAACCTCACGGCGCTGATCCGCCAGCTCAAGGGCCGTGTCGCCGTCACCTGCTTCGCCACCAATGTGGCGCGGGTGGAATCCATCGCGCTGGCCGCCCAGGCGGCGGGGCGCAAGGTGGCGCTGTTCGGCCGCAGCCTGCGCAATGCCGAGGCCGCCGCCCGCGAATGCGGCTACATGCGCGAGGTGCCGCCCTTCATCCACGAGGATGATGCGGACGACGTGCCGGACGACCAGCTGCTGATCATCTGCACGGGCAGCCAGGGCGAGCAGCGCTCGGCCATGTCCAAGATCGCCGCCGACACCCACCCCCGCATCTCGCTGGGCGAGGGGGACACGGTGATCTTCTCCTCCCGCATGATCCCGGGCAATGAGCGCGCCATCCTGCGCATGCAGGACGAGCTGGCCCGCGGCGGCTGCCGGGTGATGACGGCGGACGACCACATGGTGCACGTCTCCGGCCACCCGGCGCGGGACGAGCTGAAGCGCCTCTACAGCCTGGTGAAGCCGCGCTTCGCCGTGCCGGTGCATGGCGAGTGGCGCCACCTGCAGGAGCATGCCGCGCTGGCCCGCGAGATGGGCGCCACGCCGGTGCTGGTGGAGGATGGCGACGTGCTGCGCCTCGGCCCGCTTTCCGGCAACGCCACGCCGGATGTGGTGGAGGGGGTGCCCACCGGCCAGCTGGCGCTGGATGGCGAGAGGCTGCTGCCGCTGGAAGGCGGCGTGCTGGGTGCGCGGCGGCGGATGCTGTTCAACGGCATCGTCATGGCCTCGCTGGCGGTCGATCAGTCGGGCCGCGTGCTGGGCAACCCGGTGGTTTCCGCCCCCGGCCTGTTCGACATGGGCGACAGCGAGCCGGGGCAGATTGCCGACGAGCTGGCCCGCGCCGTCTCCGACATGCCGCCCGCCCTGAAGCGGGAGGACGACACGCTGCGCGACGCCGCCCGCACCGCGCTGCGCAAGGCGATGGGGCGCCGGCTGCGCAAGCGGCCGAGCGTCGAGATCCACCTGCTCCGGGTCTGAACGCAAAAAGCTGAGGGGGTGCTCCCCTCAGCTTTCTTTCTTCTTTTTCTGAAGAAAAAGAAGCAAAAAGACTTCTCTTGTCTGGCGTTTCGCGATCAGCAAGCAAGCGCCAAACTGACAAAAGTTTTTTGGTTCTTTTTTCAAAAAAGAACGTCACTCCAAGCACTTCTTCAGGCCGCGACCACCTTGCCATCGCGCAGGGTGACGACGCGATCCATGCGGGCCGCCAGTTCCGGGTTGTGGGTGGCGATCAGCGCCGCCACGCCGGCGCCCCGCACCGCCTCCAGCAATTGCGCGAAGACCCGGTCCGAGGTGGCCACGTCCAGGTTGCCGGTCGGCTCGTCGGCCAGCAGCAGGCCGGGGCGGTTGGCGAGCGCGCGGGCGATGGCCACGCGCTGCTGCTCCCCGCCCGAGAGGCGGCCGGGGCGATGCTGCTCGCGGCCTTCCAGGCCGAAGCCCGCCAGCAGTTCCTGGGCGCGTTGCGCGGCGGCCTTCTCGGCGGTGCCGAGCGCCATCTGCGGCAGCACCACATTCTCCAGCGCCGTGAATTCCGGCAGCAGGTGGTGGAACTGGTAGACGAAGCCGATGTTGCGGCCGCGCAGCGCGCTGCGCGCCTCGTCGCCCAGCGTGCCGGCGGCGCGGCCGTCGATGAACACCTCGCCGCCATCCGGCTTCTCCAGCAGCCCCGCCAGGTGCAGCAGGGTGGACTTGCCGGTGCCCGAGGGCGCCACCAGCGCCACGATCTCGCCCGCCCGCAGCACCAGATCGGCACCGCGCAGCACGGGCAGCTCGCCCGCCTCCGTGCGGTAGCGCCGCTCGACGGCGGCCAGGCGCAGCCTTGGCTCATTCATTGCGGAGCGCCTCCACCGGGTCGGTGCGCGCGGCGCGCCAGGAGGGGTAGAGCGTGGCCAGGAGGGAGAGGCCGAGGCCCATCAGCACCACCTGCGTCACCTCGCTCGGGTCCACCACCGCCGGCAGGCGGGTGAGGAAATACACCTCCGGGCTGAACAGCTGCGTGCCGGTAAGCGATTGCAGGAACTGCCGGATGTGCTCGATGTTGAGGCAGAAGACCAGCCCGAGGCCGAAGCCGATGGCGGTGCCGAGCACGCCGATCGAGGTGCCGCAGAGCAGGAAGATGCGCATCACCGCGCCGCTGGTGGCGCCCATGGTGCGCAGGATGGCGATGTCGCGCCCCTTGTCCTTCACCAGCATGATCAGCGAGGAGACGATGTTGAACGCCGCCACGATGATGATGAGGGTGAGGATGAGGAACATGACGTTCCGCTCCACCTGCACGGCGGCGAAGAAGGAGGAATTGGCCGCCTGCCAGTCCAGCACCCGCACGGGGGTGGGGGAAAGCGCCTGGGTGATCTCGCGCGTCACCGCCCGCACATTGTCCGGGTCCTGCACGAAGACCTCGATCTGCGAGGCGGCGTCGCGCATCTGGAAGTAGAGCTGCGCGGCGGGGAGGGGGAGGAAGACGTAGGAGCTGTCATACTCGTTCATCCCCGCCTCGAACATCGCCACCACCGTGTAGGCGCGCAGGCGGGGCACGGTGCCGATGACGGTGGCGCGGCCCTGCGGCGAGACGAGCGTCACCTTGTCGCCGATCCGCAGGCCGAGCTTCTGCGCCAGCCGCGTGCCGACCAGGATGGCGTCCTCGCCCTGGAAGGCGTCGAGGGAGCCGGCGCGGATGTTGCCCGCCAGCAGCGGCCGGGCGCGCAGATCCTCCGGCTTGATGCCGCGGGCGAGGCCGCCCGTGGCGCCGCCGGCCTCGCTGGTCAGCAGCACCTGCCCCTCGACCAGCGGGGTGGCGCTGGCCACCCCCGCAAGCTGCCGCACCCGCTCGGCGATGTCGTCATAGTCCCGCAGGCCGCCGGGGCCCGCGGCATGGATGCCGAGATGCCCGTTCAGTCCCAGGATGCGGCCCAGCAATTCCTGCCGGAAGCCGTTCATAACGCTCATCACGATGATCAGCGTGGCGACGCCGAGCGCGATGCCCACCAGCGAGAAGCCGGCGATCACCGAGACGAAGCGCTCGCCCTTGCGCGCCCGCAGGTAGCGGAACGCGACCTTCCGTTCGAACGCCCCGAACATGCCGCCCCTTACTTCCCGAGGATCTGCGCCAGCGCGGCCTCGATCGAGACCTCCTGGCGCTCGCCCGTGGCGCGGCGCTTCAGCTCGATGATGCCGTTGGCGGCGCCGCGCGGGCCGATGATGGCCTGCCAGGGATAGCCCGCCAGATCGGCGTCGTTGAACTTCACGCCGGCGCGCTCGGGGCGGTCGTCATACACGGCCTCCTGGCCGAGCGAGGCGTAGAGCTTCTCGCACAGCGCGTCGGTCGCCAGGTCGCCGGACTTCAGGTTGAGGATGGCGCAGCGGAAGGGCGCCACCGCGTCCGGCCACTTGATGCCGGCCTCGTCGTGGTTCGCTTCGATCAGCGCGCCGAGCAGGCGGGAGACGCCGATGCCGTAGGAGCCCATCTGCGGCACCAGCGGGTTGCCGTCCGGCCCCGCCACGGTCAGGCCCATCGACTTCGAGTACTTGTCGCCGAAATAGAAGATATGGCCGACCTCGATGCCGCGGGCCGAGACCTGGTTCTCCGCGCCGATGGCGTTCCAGGCCGCCTCGTCATGCATCTCGTCGGTGGCGGCGTAACGGCTGGTCCAGAAATCGACGGTGGGGTTCAGGTCGCCCTCGTAGTCGGGCTTCTGGGCCAGCACGTCGAATTCCAGCAGGTCCTTGTGCAGGTAGACCTGGCTCTCGCCCGTCTCGGCCAGGATGATGAACTCGTGGGACAGGTCGCCGCCGATGGGGCCGGTGTCCGCGCGCATCGGGATGGCCTTCAGCCCCATGCGGGCGAAGGTGCGCAGATAGGCCACGAACATCTTCTTGTAGGAGAGGCGGGCGGCCTCGGCGTCGATGTCGAAGGAATAGGCGTCCTTCATCAGGAACTCGCGGCCGCGCATCACGCCGAAGCGGGGGCGGATCTCGTCCCGGAACTTCCACTGGATGTGGTAGAGGTTGCGCGGCAGGTCGCGGTAGGACTTGGCGTAGGACTTGAAGATGTCCGTCACCATTTCCTCGTTGGTCGGGCCGAAGAGCATCTCGCGCTCATGCCGGTCCGTGATGCGCAGCATCTCCTTGCCATAGTCGTCGTAGCGGCCGGACTGGCGCCAGAGCTCTGCGCTCTGGATCGTCGGCATCAGGATCTCCTGGGCGCCGGCGGCGTCCTGCTCCTCCCGCACGATCTGGCTGACCTTCTGCAGCACGCGCAGGCCGAGCGGCAGCCAGGCATAGATGCCGGCGCTGGTCTGCCGGATCATGCCGGCGCGCAGCATCAGCTTGTGCGAGGCGATCGAGGCCTCGGCGGGGATTTCTTTGAGGGTCGGCAGGAAGGCGCGGGAGAGGCGCAAGGGATTCAGCTCCGGTCGGACTACGGCCGGCGGAAGGTAAGGGCGCGGCGCCGGATGCGCCAGGGGGAGAGGGGCAAGGTGTCTTGCTCCATGCTGCGCCGCAATAAAAATACGATTAATTCACGGTTGACGACATTTTTCGATGATCGTTCCGGCTTTTTGCTTGGAATGTCGTCGCCCGGGCGATACAAACAGAAAAAAGGGCCACACCCCGAAAGGTGCGGCCCGAGTTTAGGGAGGAAACGCCAGTCACACGGCAGGAAGAGAACCAGCTCTCTTCCTGGGACTGATGGTGCAGCGCCCCCTCTGGCGCCGCAACGCAAAATCACCCGTCAATCGCCATAAAAATAGGCGCCTGCAACGCATCTGCCCAGAAGCGGGCAGATGCGGTTCTTTTTCTGGCCTGACAGCCTAATTGGTAGGCATAGCCAGCCAGCCTTCGCGGAAGCTCAGCCAGGGGCTGTTGATCACCCATGCCAGCCCGGCCCAGATGACGGCCGAGATGAGGGTGGTCAGGAGCGCCTTCTTCAGCAGGCCGGGCGCCTGCGGCGCACCGCGCCAGCCGCCCGTGGCGGTGTCGCCCTCGCTGTCGGGCTGAACGCCGATCGGCAGCACGGCGAAGAGCACCGTCCACCAGACCAGGAAATAGACCACAAAGCCGGTGAACCAGTTCATCGCCGCGCTCCCTGCCGCATGGCGGCGGAGATAGGCGCTTCCCGCTGTCTCGGCCAGGGGCGGGGTGGCCGGCGCATGGCCGCCCGCCCCGGCTGGGCCATCCCCCCGCCGGGGCGGCCGTGCTAGAAAGGCGGCATGACCGACAGCTTCGTCCATCTGCACACCCATTCCGCCTATTCCCTGGCCGAGGGGGCGATCAAGGCGGAGAAGCTGGCCGAGCTGGCGCGGGCGGACGGCCAGCCGGCCGTGGCGTTGACCGACACGGCCAACATGTTCGGCGCGCTGGAGTTCGCCAAGGCCTGCGCCGGCAAGGGGGTGCAGCCCATCATGGGCTGCCAGCTCTGGCTCTCCCGCTCCGCCGCCGACCCGCGCCCCGAGGTGCTGCGCCTGGCGCCGGATTGCGTGGTGGCGCTGGCCACCAACGCGCAGGGGCTGGAGAATGTGCAGCGCCTCTCCTCGCACGGCTTCCTGCGGGACGATCCGTCGGGCAAGCCGGCCATCACGCTGGAATTGCTGCAGCAGCACGCGGCGGGGGTGTTCCTGCTGACGGGTGGCACCTGCGGCCCGCTGGGGCGGCTGCTGCAGGAGGGCAGGCGCGACGCCGCGCGGCACCTGCTGGACGCGCTGAAGGAGAGCTTCGGCGACCGGCTGGCGGTGGAGCTGACCCGGCACGGGCTGGAGGTGGAGCGCGGGCTGGACCCCGCCCTGGTGGCGCTGGCCGATGCCGCCGGGCTGCCGATCGTCGCCGGCAACGATGTCTACTTCGCCAAATCCGGCATGTACGAGGCGCATGACGCGCTGCTCTGCATCGCCGAGGGGCGGACCCTGGCCGAGCCCGACCGCCGCCGCCTGACCGCCGAGCACTATTTCAAGTCGGCCGCCGAGATGCGCCGCCTCTTCGCCGACCTGCCGGAGGCCTGCGACAACACCCTGGCCATCGCCCGCCGCTGCGCCATCATGGCCGAAAGCCGCAAGCCGGAGCTGCCCATCTGCCCCAAGGTGCAGCCTGGCATGACCGAGGCCGAGACGGTGCGCGACATGGCCGCCCGCGGCCTGGAGGCGCGGCTCGACGCCCAGGGCACCCCCGCCACGCCGGAGGCCCGCGCCGTCTACCGCGACCGGCTGACCTTCGAGCTGGACGTGATCGAGAAGATGGGCTTCTCGGGCTACTTCCTGATCGTGGCGGACTTCATCCAGTGGGCGAAGGGGCAGGGCATCCCGGTGGGGCCAGGGCGCGGCTCGGGCGCCGGCTCGGTCGCCGCCTGGGCGCTGCTGATCACCGACCTCGACCCGCTGCGCTTCGGCCTGCTCTTCGAGCGCTTCCTCAACCCCGAGCGCGTCTCGATGCCGGATTTCGACATCGACTTCTGCCAGGAGCGGCGGGACGAGGTGATCCAGTATGTCCGCCGCGAATATGGCGAGGACCGGGTGGCGCAGATCATCACCTTCGGCCGCCTCCAGGCCAAGGCGGTGGTGCGCGACGTCGGCCGCGTCATGGGCATGCCCTATGGCCAGGTGAACAAGATCGCCGAGCTGATCCCGTTCAACCCGGCCAAGCCCGTCACGCTCCAGCAGGCGATCGACGGCGAGCCGCGGCTGCAGGAGATGCGCGAGGCGGACGAGACGGTGGAGCGGCTGATGGAGACCGCCCTGGTGCTGGAGGGGCTCTACCGCAACGCCTCCACCCATGCGGCGGGCGTGGTGATCGGCCGCAAGCCGCTGATCGACACGGTGGCGCTCTACCGCGACCCGCGCTCGGACATGCTGGTGACGCAGTACTCCATGAAATACGTGGAGAACGCCTCCCTGGTGAAGTTCGACTTCCTCGGCCTCAAGACGCTCACCGTGCTGCAGCGGGCGGTGGAGATGCTGGCCGAGCAGGGCATCGAGATCGACCTCGCCACCCTGCCGCTGGACGACAAGAAGACCTACGAGATGCTGGCGCGCGGCGATTCCGCCGGGGTGTTCCAGTTCGAAGGCCAGGGCATGCGGGACTGCCTGCGCATGATGCGCCCCGACCGCTTCGAGGACCTGATCGCCGCCGTCTCGCTCTACCGCCCCGGCCCGATGGCCAACATCCCGGCCTATTGCGCCCGCAAGCATGGCGAGCCCTGGGAGCCGGTGCACCCGGCCATGCGCCACCTGGTCGAGGAGACCTACGGCATCCTGGTCTACCAGGAACAGGTCATGCAGATCAGCCAGGACGTGGCCGGCTACAGCCTCGGCGGCGCCGACCTGCTGCGCCGCGCTATGGGCAAGAAGATCCGCTCCGAGATGGAGGCGCAGCGCAAGATCTTCGTCGATGGCGCGGTGAGGAACGGCGTGCCGGAGGCCAAGGCGGGCGAGATCTTCGACCTGATGGAGAAGTTCGCGGAATACGGCTTCAACAAGTCGCACGCCGCGGCCTATGCGCTGGTCGCCTATCACACGGCCTATCTCAAGGCGAACTACCCGGTGGCCTTCCTGGCCGCCTCCATGACCTTCGACATGGACAAGACGGAGAAGCTGGCCAACCACATGCAGGAGGCCGCCCGCCTCGGCATCCCTGTCCTGCCGCCGGACGTGAACCGCTCGGCCGCCGATTTCCGCACCGAGATCCGGGAGGAGGACGGCAAGCCCTGCATCCGCTTCGCCCTGGCCGCGGTGAAGCGCGTCGGCATGCAGGCGATGAAGGACATGGTGAAGGCGCGGGACGGGAAGGGGCCGTTCCGCTCCATCGCCGACTTCGCCCAGCGCGTGGACCCCAAGCTGCTGAACAAGATGCAGCTGGAGAACCTGGCCCGCGCCGGCGCCTTCGACAGCCTGGAGAAGAACCGGGCCCGGATGACCGCGAGCGCCGAGGTGATCCTGCGCCGCGCCCAGGCGGCCGCCGAGGAGCGGACCTCCAGCCAGATCGGCCTGTTCGGCGGCGGGGATGCGAAGCCCGAGCCACTGCGCATGCCGCAGGTGAACGAATGGCCGGAACTCGAGCGGCTGAGCCAGGAGGCGGAGGCGGTGGGCTTCCACCTCTCCGCCCACCCGCTCGACACCTACAAGGAGGTGCTGCGCAAGCTGCGCACCACGCCCATTGCCCAGCTCCAGATGCGGGCCGAGGCGGGGGCGGGCATGCTCAAGATCGCCGGCACGGTGGTGAACAGCAAGGAGCGCACCACCCGCACCGGCAGCCGCATGGCCTGGGTGCGGCTCTCCGATTCCTCCGGCAGCGTGGAGGTGACGCTGTTCTCCGAGACGCTGCTGAAGAACCGGCCCCTGCTGGTGGAGGGCACCGCGCTGCTGATCACGGCCGAGGCGCGGATGGATGGCGAGAACCTGCGCCTGACCGCCCAGGCCGTGGAATCGCTCGACAAGGCGGCGAGCGGGGTGGGGCAGATGCTGCGCCTCGGCATCGAGGACATGGCGGCGGTGGAGCCGATCCGCGCCCTGCTGGCGCGCGAGGGGCAGGGCAAGGGCACCGTCATCCTGGTGCCGCGCCTCGCCGAGGGGCAGGAGGTGGAGGTGATGCTGCCCGGCCGCTGGAACGTCTCGCCCCGGCTGACGCAGGAGATGAAGGTGCTGCCCGGGGTGGTCGCGCTCTCCGCGCCGCCGGGCTGACGCCCCGGGCCGAAGCCGGCGGGCCAGGGGCTGCAGGGCCGATAGGGCTTGCGGCGGGGCGCCGGTTGCGCCATATGGCCCGCGCCGGCCCGGGTCCGTTCCCCAGGCCGGTCATTCCGCACGCGGTGCGCCCTTCCGTCTCCGGGCGAGCAGGGTCCGGTCCCGGGGAGACATCCCGGGCTTAGCGCCGCGGAGGCTCAACCGGACGTGACGTGAAGGACCGCCCCCATGGCGATGCCCGAAGTTTCCCTGCGCCAGCTGCTCGAGGCCGGTGTCCACTTTGGCCACCACACCCGCCGCTGGAACCCGCGGATGGCGCCGTACATCTTCGGCGTGCGCAACCAGGTGCACATCCTGGACCTGCAGCAGACCGTGCCGATGCTGGACCGCGCGCTGCGCACCGTGCGCGACGTGGTGGCCGGCGGTGGCCGCGTGCTGTTCGTCGGCACCAAGAAGTCCGCCGCCGAGTACGTGGCCGAGGCCGCGACCCGCTGCGGCCAGTACTACGTGAACCACCGTTGGCTCGGCGGCATGCTGACCAACTGGAAGACCATCACCGGCTCCATCAAGCGCCTGAAGCAGATGGACGAGCAGCTCGGCGGCAACACCCAGGGCCTCACCAAGAAGGAGGTCCTGATGCTGACGCGCGAGCGCGAGAAGCTCGACCGCGCGCTGGGCGGCATCCGCGAGATGGGCGGCCTGCCGGACATCATCTTCGTCATCGACGTGGTGAAGGAGAAGCTGGCGATCGAGGAGGCCAACAAGCTCGGCATCCCGGTTGTCGCCGTGGTCGACTCGAACGCCGATCCGGAGGGCGTGGCCTTCCCGATCCCGGGCAATGACGACGCCATCCGCGCCATCAACCTGTATTGCGACCTGATGGCCGCCGCCGTGTTCGACGGCATCAGCGCCGAGCTGCAGGCCTCCGGCGTCGACATCGGCGCGGGCGAGGACCTGCCGGTGGACGACCTGGCGGGCATCGACGGCGCCGTGGCCGAGGGTGTCGAGGGCGCGGCGGTGGCCGAGGCCGAGGCGGCCGTTGGCGGCCCGGACGCGCCGGTGGCGCCCCAGGCCTGACGCAGACCGCCTGAACCAGACCGCGAGACAGGAGCATCCCCATGGCTGAGATCACCGCCGCGATGGTGCGCGAGCTGCGCGAGAAGACCGGCGCCGGCATGATGGACTGCAAGAAGGCGCTGGTGGAGAACGGTGGCGACACCGAGGCCGCCATCGACTGGCTGCGCAAGAAGGGCCTTGCCGCCGCCGCCAAGAAGTCCGGCCGCGTGGCCGCCGAAGGGCTGATCGGCACCGCCACCGGCCCGCAGGTGGCCGGCATGGTCGAGGTGAACGCCGAAACCGACTTCGTGGCACGCAACGAGCTGTTCCAGAACTTCGTCTCCGAGGTGGCCGGCCTGGTCCTCTCGGTGGGCGAGGATGTGGAGGCGCTGAAGGCGGCCACCTACCCCGGCACCACCCACACGGTGCAGGACGAGCTGACCCGCCTGATCGCCACCATCGGCGAGAACATGACGATCCGCCGCGCCAAGCGCTTCACCGTGCCGTCCGGCGCGGTGGCGACCTATGTCCACTCGGCGGTGAAGCCGGGCCTGGGCAAGATCGGCGTGGTCGTGGCGCTCGAGGCCGCCTCGGAGATCGAGGCGCTGGAGACGCTGGGCCGCCAGATCGGCATGCACGTCGCCGCCACCCGCCCGGAGGCGCTCGACATCTCCGCGGTGGACAGCTCCGCCCTGGAGCGCGAGCGGTCGGTGCTGACCGAGCAGGCCCAGGCCTCCGGCAAGCCCCCCGCCGTCATCGAGAAGATGGTCGAGGGCCGCATCCGCAAGTACTACGAGGAAGTGGTGCTGCTGGAGCAGGTCTGGGTGCATGACGGCGAGAGCCGCGTGAAGGCCGTGGTGCAGAAGGCCGGCGCCAAGCTGACGGGCTTCGCCCGCTTCCAGCTCGGCGAGGGCATCGAGAAGCAGAGCAGCGACTTCGCCGCCGAGGTCGCGGCGGCCGCCGGCACGGTCTGATCCGCGCCTGACAGGGAGGGGCGGGGGCACGGCCATACGGCCGTCGCTCCCGCCTTTCCGCATCCGCCCGCCGCTGCGGCGCCAGTCGCGCGGGATGTGCGATTTCCCGCCGGAGCGGCCGGGAAGTGCCACGCTCCCGATGCCGTGTGCTTGCCGCGCACCGGCCCGCTGCCTATCGTGCCGCGCTCCTGCGCACCCTGCCCCCTGATGCTGGAACCGAACCGATGCCGAGCCCGATCTACAAGCGTGTCCTGCTGAAGCTCTCGGGCGAGGCGCTGATGGGGACCCGCGACTACGGGCTGGACAACGCCACCGTCCGCGCCATCGCCCAGGACATCAAGGGCGTGGTGGCGCTCGGGGTCGAGGTCTGCGTGGTGGTGGGGGGTGGCAACATCTTCCGTGGCGTGGCCGGCGCCTCCTCCGGCATGGAGCGCGCGCAGGCGGACAGCATGGGCATGCTGGCCACCGTGATGAACGCGCTGGCCATGCAGAGCGCGCTGGAGCGGGCCGGGGTGCCCACCCGCGTACAGTCCGCCATCCCGATGAGCAGCGTCTGCGAGCCCTTCATCCGCCGCCGGGCGGAGCGGCACATGGAGAAGGGGCGGGTGGTGATCTTCGCCGCCGGCTCGGGCAACCCCTTCTTCACCACCGACACCGCCGCCGCGCTGCGCGCCGCCGAGATGCGCTGCGACGCCCTGTTCAAGGGCACGCAGGTCGATGGCGTCTATTCCGCCGACCCGCGCAAGAACCCGAATGCCGAGCGCTACGTCACGCTCACCTACCTCGACATGCTGGCGCGCGACCTGGCGGTGATGGACGCCGCCGCGATCAGCCTGGCGCGCGAGAACAAGCTGCCGATCATCGTCTTCAACATCCACGAGCAGGGTGCCTTCACCGCCGTGATGCAGGGCGAGGGCCGCTTCACCACCGTCGTGGATCAATAAGAGAGAGAAGGAGGCCCGCGCCATGGCCGCACCTGCCGATCTGAGCACGCTGAAACAGGACCTGGCCCGCCGCATGGACGGCGCGATGGAGTCGCTGAGGAAGGAATTCTCCGGCCTGCGCACCGGCCGCGCCTCGCCGGCGCTGCTGGAGCCGATCCGCGTCGAGGTCTATGGCTCCAACCAGCCGCTGAACCAGGTGGCCAATGTCTCCGTCTCCGGCCCCTCGATGCTCTCCGTGCAGGTGTGGGACCGCCAGGCCGCCAAGGCGGTGGAGGTGGCCATCCGCGATTCCGGCCTCGGGCTGAACCCGCAGGCCGAGGGCCAGGTGATCCGCGTGCCGCTGCCGCCGCTGACCCAGGAGCGGCGCAACGAGCTGGCCAAGCAGGCCGCCAAGTATGCCGAGGCCGCCAAGGTGGCGGTGCGCGGCGTGCGGCGCGACGGCAACGAGCAGATCAAGGGCTGGGAGAAGAAGTCCGAGATCGGCAAGGACGAGGCGGCGAAGTGGTCCGACGAGGTGCAGAAGCTGACCGACCAGATGATCAAGAAGGTCGACGAACTGCTCGCCGAGAAGGAAAAGGACATCAAGGCGGTCTGAGGACGTCCTGGAACAGCGTGGCAGCATGAGCGCGGCGCCTCTCAACCAGACTCTGGCCAGCGGCGCCGTGGCGGCGCTGGCGGAGACCCCTTCCTCCCAGACGGCTGGTCCCCAGGGTGGGCCCCTCCATGTGGGCCTCATCATGGACGGCAACCGCCGCTGGGCGCAGGCACGGGGCCTGCCGCGGGCGCTTGGCCAC
>NZ_JCACVY010000016.1:0-43666 GCF_058833935.1 Roseomonas sp. TS2
CCGCCTTGCCGCCGAAGATGCGCCAGGCCAGCAGGGTGTAGGCCAGGATCACCGGCAGCACGAACAGCGCGCCGGCCAGGATGATGGTCAGGCTCTCCGGCGACGCCGCGGCCTGCCACAGCGTCAGCCGCTCCGGCACGATGTAGGGGAAGAAGGACCAGGCGAGGCCGGTGAAGGAGAGCACGAACAGCCCCGTGGCGCCCCAGAAGGGCAGCCGCTCCAGGGCGCCGTCCGGCAGCGGCAGGTGCTTCAGCAGGCTGTGCAGGCCGAGCAGCAGCACGAAGGTGGTGGCCGGCAGCGGCGCCAGCAGCACCAGGTTCGGCATCTCCAGCCAGCGCGCCAGGATGCGCGGCGAGGCCAGCGGCGTGGCCAGCGAGACGGCCAGAATGCCAAGCCCCACCAGCCAGAGCGTGGGGCGCGCCCAGGCCACGGCGCGGCGCTGGAGGTCGCCCTCGGTGCGCCAGATCAGCCAGCAGGCGCCGATGAAGGCATAGCCCGCCGCCAGCCCCACCGCCGAGAGGGCGGCGAAGGCCTGCGGCGCGAGGCCCCCGGCGAAGCCCAGCACGTAGCGGCCGAGCATCCAGCCCTGGGAGAGCGCGGCCAGCAGGGAGCCGGCGAAAAAGGCGTGGTCCCAGGCCCGCTTGCCCAGCACCGAGGCGGCCTTGGCGCGGAACTCGAAGGCCACGCCGCGCAGGATCAGCCCGGCCAGCATCACCGCGACCGGCAGGTAGAGCGCGGTGAGGATGGCGCCATGCGCGATGGGGAAGGCCACCAGCAGCAGGCCGACGCCCAGCACCAGCCAGGTCTCGTTGGCGTCCCAGAAGGGGCCGATGGAGGCGACCATGCGGTCGCGCTCCGCCTCCTCGGTGGTGGCGTTCAGCAGCAGGCCGACACCGAGGTCGTAGCCATCCAGCACCACATAGGCGAGGACGGAGACCGCCATCAGCACCGCGAAGATCACCGGCAGCAGCTCGGGGTCGAGGAAGGGGGTCATGGCGGCGTCCTCAGGAGGCGCGGGCGACCAGGCCGCCAGCGGGCAGCCCCGCCTCCGGCATGGCGCGGCCCTTGCGGGCGAGGCGGAACAGGGCGGCGACATAGGCGGCCAGCAGCACCGCGTAGAGGGTGAGGTACATGGCCAGCGTCAGGCCGATATTGCCCGCCGGCACCGGCCCCACCGCCTGGGCGGTGGAGAGCACGCCGGTGACCAGCCAGGGCTGCCGGCCGATCTCGGTGACGTACCAGCCGGCGAGCGTCGCCACCCATCCGGCGAAGGTCATCGCCACCAGGCCGCGCAGCAGCCACACCGGCAGCGCGCCGCGCCGCCAGAGGTAGAAGGCCGAGGCCAGCCCCGCGCCGATCATCAGCAGCCCGGTGCCGACCATGACGCGGAAGGCATAGAACACCGGCTTCACCGGCGGGTGGTTGCCCTCGAACTGGTCCAGCCCCGGCACCACGCCCGCGGGGCTGTGCCTGAGGATGATGCTGGCCATCGAGGGGATGCCGATCTCCAGGCGGTTCTCGCGCGCCGCCTCGTCCGGCACGGCGAAGAGCAGCAGCGGCACATGGCTTCCGGTGCGCCAGTTGCCCTCCATCGCCGCCACCTTGGCCGGCTGGTGCTCCAGCGTGTTCAGCCCGTGCATGTCGCCGATCAGCGCCTGGGCGGGGGCCAGGAGGGCGGCCATCACCACGCCGGTGCGGAGCGCGTTGCGCACGCCCGGCGCCGTGTCGCCGCGCAGCCAGCGCCAGGCGGAGAGGCCGGCCATCAGGAAGGCCACCGTCAGCGCCGAGGCCACCAGCATGTGGGTCAGCCGGTAGGGCATGGAGGGGTTGAGGATGATCGCCGCCCAGTCCGTCGCGTGCGCCACGCCGTCGCGCAGCTCGAAGCCCTGCGGCGTGTGCATCCAGGAGTTCAGCACGATGATCCAGAAGGCGCTCATCGTCGTGCCGAAGGCGACGAGGAAGGTGGCCAGGGTGTGCAGCCAGCCCGGCACGCGGCGGAAGCCGAACAGCATGATGCCGAGGAAGGTGGCCTCCAGGAAGAAGGCCGTCAGGATCTCGTAGGCCAGCAGGGGGCCGGCGATGTTGCCCACATGCTGCATGAAGCCCGGCCAGTTGGTGCCGAACTGGAAGCTCATGGTGATGCCCGAGACCACGCCGAGCGCGAAGGAGAGGGCGAACACCTTCACCCAGAAGCGGTAGGCCTCCATCCAGGCCATGTCGCGGCTGCGGCTGTAGCGCAGCTTGAAGTAGAGCAGCACCCAGCCGAGCGCGATGGTCACGGTCGGGAACAGGATGTGGAAGGAGATGTTCGCCGCGAACTGGATGCGGGCGAGGATGGTCGGGTCCATGGGAGGGCTACTCAGTGGGGGTCGGGCGCCGGTTGCGCGCCGCCGGGCGCGCCAGCGAGACGATCTTGTCCTTGGCCTCCAGCAGGCGCGTGACGCGCGCGCCGAGCGCCAGCAGCGCCGCCAGGCGCTCCGTCTCCAGCCGCTTGACGTCATCGTACCAGGTGGTCAGCCGCTCGATCAGCGTGTGCATCTCGGCGATGCGTTCCTGGGCGTGGCGCTCGGCCTCGCTGCCGGGGGATTGCATCAGCAGCTCGCGCAGCACCGAGAGGGTGGGGTCCACCTCGCGCTTCTTCCGCTCCTCGGCCAGCGTCCGCAGGATCTGCCAGACATCGTCGGGGGTGGTGTAGTGGTCCCGCCGGTCATCCGGGATGTGCTTGGGGATGATCAGGTTCCAGGCCTGCAGCTCGCGCAGCCCCATCGAGACGTTGGAGCGCGAGACGCCGAGCGCCTCGACGATCTGCTCGGCGTTGAGCGGCACGGGCGAGACGTAGAGCAGGGCGTAGATCTGCCCCACCGTGCGGTTGATGCCCCAGCGGCTGCCCATCTCGCCGAAATGCAGCACGAAGGCCTGGGCGACGGGAGGGAGGTTCATGCATTCCTGCCGATTCGGAAATTTCAGTATTTTCTGAAATCTTGATATAGGTCGTTGCGCCGGGCGGCAAGGGTCCGGCCGGCCGCCGGCTGACCCATTGCTGATCGCACGCCCGCTGGACGCGCGGGCGCGGCGGGGGCAGGCTGGGGCGCATGAGCTTCCTGTCGATCTACCGCCACGGCTTCGCCCGCGTGGCCGCCTGCACCACCCGCTGCACCCTGGCCGACCCTGCCGCCAACGCGCAGGCGATCCTGGCCGCGGCGCGGCATTGCGACGCCGAGGGTGCCGCGCTCGCGGTGTTCCCGGAGCTCGGCCTCTCCGGCTACGCGATCGACGACCTGCATCTGCAGGACACGCTGCTGGACGCGGTGGAGGCGGCGGTCGGCACGCTGCTGGAGGCCAGCGCCACGCTGCGGCCGCTGCTGCTGGTGGGGGCGCCGGTGCGGCATGCGGGGCGGGTGTACAACACGGCGCTGGCCATCCAGCGCGGCCGGCTGCTCGGCGTGGTGCCGAAGCAGCATTTGCCCAACTACCGGGAGTTCTACGAGCACCGCTGGTTCGCCTCCGGCCATGGCACGGAGGGCGGCATGATCCGCCTCGCCGGCCAGGAGGCGCCCTTCGGTCCCGACCTGCTGTTCGACGCCGAGGACGTGCCGGGCCTCGTGATCCACGCCGAGGTGTGCGAGGACCTCTGGGTGCCCTTCCCCCCCAGCGCCGAGGGCGCGCTGGCCGGCGCGCTGGTGCTGGCCAACCTCTCGGCCAGCAACATCACGGT
This sequence comes from Roseomonas sp. TS2, assembly GCF_058833935.1. Lineage (NCBI taxonomy): Bacteria > Pseudomonadati > Pseudomonadota > Alphaproteobacteria > Acetobacterales > Roseomonadaceae > Roseomonas > Roseomonas sp. TS2. Next base: position 3,716 of record NZ_JCACVY010000016.1, read on the forward strand.
GGGCAAGGCGGAGACGCGGCGGCTGCTCTGCCAGTCGCAGTCGGCGCGCTGCCTCGCGGCCTATCTCTACGCCGCGGCGGGGGTGGGCGAGTCCACCACCGACCTCGCCTGGGACGGGCAGGTCTCGATCTTCGAGAACGGCGCCATCCTGCGCGAGAGCGAGCGCTTCCCGGACGCCGACCAGATCGTGCTGGCCGATATCGACCTCGACCTGCTGCGGCAGGAGCGGGCGCGGCAGGGCACCTTCGACGACAACCGCCGCCGCCACGCCCCCGCCTTCCGCCGCCAGGCCTTCCGGCTGGAGCCGCCGGAGGGCGACATCGGCTTCCACCGCGCGCTGGAGCGCTTCCCCTTCGTGCCGGCTGACCCGGCGCGGCTGGAGCAGGATTGCTACGAGGCCTACAACATCCAGGTCTCCGGCCTGGTGCAGCGGCTCACCGCCACGCGCGGCGGCAAGATCGTCATCGGCGTCTCGGGCGGCCTCGATTCCACCCAGGCGCTGATCGTCGCCGCCCGGGCGATGGACCGGATGGGCAAGCCGCGCACCGACATCATCGGCTACACCCTGCCCGGCTTCGGCACCTCGGCCGGCACCAAGACCAACGCCCACGCGCTGATGCAGGCGCTCGGCATCACCGCGCTGGAGCTGGACATCCGGCCGGCGGCCAAGCAGATGCTGACCGATCTCGGCCACCCCTTCGGCCGCGGCGAGCCGGTCTACGACGTCACCTTCGAGAACGTCCAGGCCGGGCTGCGCACCGACTACCTGTTCCGCGCCGCCAACCACCATGGCGGCATGGTGCTCGGCACGGGCGACCTCTCGGAGCTGGCGCTGGGCTGGTGCACCTATGGCGTGGGCGACCAGATGTCGCACTACAACGTCAATGCGGGCGTGCCGAAGACGCTGATCCAGCACCTCATCCGCTGGGTCATCGGCTCCGGGCAGTTCGACGCGGCGGTGGGCGCCACGCTGCAATCGGTGCTGGACACCGAGATCTCGCCCGAGCTGGTGCCGGCCGGCGAGGACCAGCAGCTGCAGAGCACCGAGGCCAAGATCGGCCCCTACGCGCTGCAGGATTTCCACCTGTTCTACACGCTGCGCTACGGCTTCCGCCCGTCCAAGATCGCCTTCCTGGCGCTGATGGCCTGGGGCGACGCGGCCGCTGGCCGCTGGCCGCCCGGCTTCCCGGAGGGGAAGCGCGGCGCCTACGACCTGCCCACCATCCGCCACTGGCTGGAGGTGTTCCTGCAGCGCTTCTTCGGCTTCGCCCAGTTCAAGCGCAGCGCCATGCCGAACGGGCCGAAGGTGGCCGCCGGCGGCTCGCTCTCGCCGCGCGGCGACTGGCGCGCGCCTTCGGATGGCAATGCCAACGCCTGGCTGGAGGAACTGCGCCGCAACGTGCCGCAGGGCTGAGCCATCCGGGAACCGCCGCTCCCCTGGCCGCTTATGCAGGAACGGCACGGCCACGCAGCAGGAGAGATGAAGACATGGCTTGGAAGAACGGGTTGCAGCGCGGCCCCCTGACGGCGCGCTGCGCGCATCTCTGCGTGGACATGCAGAACCTGTTCGGGCCCGGCTCGGAGTGGGAGACGCCGTGGATGCAGCGCGTCCTGCCGCTGGTGGTCCAGCTGGCCGGCGTCTTCCCGGACCGCACGATCTTCACCCGCTTCATTCCCGCCCAGCGGCCGCAGGACGCACCCGGCATGTGGCGCGAATACTACGAGCGCTGGTCCTCCGTGACGCAGGATGTGCTGCCCACGGGCATGCTGGAGCTGCTCGAGCCCCTGCAGCGCTTCGTCCCGCCCGCCACGGTCATCGACAAGATGGTCTATTCCCCCTGGCTGCACCCGGCGCTGGACGACCATCTCTATTCGCGCGGCATCGACACGCTGGTGATCAGCGGGGCGGAGACGGATGTCTGCGTGCTGGCGGCCGTGCTGGGGGCGGTGGACCGCGGCTACCGCGTCGTCATCCCAACCGACGCCATCTGCTCCGGCTCCGACCGGACGCATGACGCGCTGCTGACCCTCTACAACGAGCGCTTCAGCCAGCAGATCGAGACCGCCTCGACCGACGAGATCCTGCGTTCCTGGCATTGAGCGCGATGGCGGATTCATCCGCCTGACGCCGCCCCGCATTGACAGGCCCGGCCCCGCGCCGGACCCTCCCCGCGCCGCAACGACCGGGAGAGACGCGCCATGCGCCGCAGCCACCCCCTCGCCGCCGCCGCGCTGGCGCTCGCCCTGCTGGCCGGAGCGGGCCCCGCCAGGGGGCAGGCGCCCGCCCCGTCCGGCGATGCCACGCTGACCATGGGGGTCGAGGCCAGCTTCGGCGTGGACCCCCATTTCCTCTTCCTCGGCCCCAACATGGCGGCGTCCCGGCATATCTACGATTCCCTGGTGGGGCGGGACGAGGAGAGCCGCTTCACCCCCGCCCTGGCGGAAGCCTGGCGGGCGCTGGACGCGCAGACCTGGGAATTCTCCCTCCGGCGCGGCGTCACCTTCCAGGATGGCAGCCCTTTCACGGCCGAGGACGTGGCCTTCTCCCTCGCCCGCATCCCGGCCCTGCCGAACAACCCGGGCCCCTACACCTCCAACCTGCGCACCATCAGCCGGGTGGAGGTGGTGGATGCGCACACCATCCGCCTGCACACGGACCAGCCCAACCCCACCCTGCCGGGGCAGCTCACCAACGTCTTCATCGTCTCGGCGCGGGCGGCGGGCGGGCCGGAGCCGTGGGGCGCCTCCACCGCCGAGTTCGCCAGCGGCCGCGCCGCCATCGGCACCGGCCCCTTCCGGCTGGAGCGCTTCCGCGGCTCGGAAGGGATGAGCCTCTCCCGCAACGAAGGCTACTGGGGCACGCCCGCCGCCTTCGCCCGGGTCGAGATGAAGGTGATGGGCAATGACGCGGCGCGCCTCGCCGCCCTGCTCTCCGGCGACGTGGACCTGATCGAGCAGGTGCCGCCGGCCGATGTGGCGCGGCTGGAGAAGGATGCGCGGGTCAGCGTGTTCAAGCGCAACTCGGACCGGATCATGTACCTGATCCCGCATCTCGGCGCCGGCGCGCTGCCGCTGCTGGTGGGGCCGGACGGCACCCCCCTCCCCGCCAACCCGATGGCCGATGCGCGGGTGCGCCGCGCCCTCTCCCTCGCCATCGACCGCGAGGCGCTGGCGGCGCGCGGGCTGGACGGCCAGGCCATCGCCACGGTCCAGATGGTGCCGGAGGGCTTCGGCGGCTGGGACGCGGACCTGCCCGCGCCACGCCCCGACTCCGAGGCGGCGCGCCGCCTGCTGGCCGAGGCGGGCTTTCCCCAGGGCTTCGGCCTGACGATCGGCTGCTCCAACAACCGCTACACCAACGATGCCCGCGTCTGCCAGGCGGTGGGGCAGATGCTGACCCGCGCCGGCTTCCAGGCGAAGGTGGAGACGCAGCCGGGCACCGTGTTCTTCCCCCGCACCGCCGTGGGGCGGAACGACCTGCCGCTGATGCTGTTCGGCCTCTCCCTCTCCTCCTCGCGCGATGCCAGCTACATCCTCTCCACCGCCGTGCACACGCGCGACCCGGCGCGCGGCTTCGGCCAGGGCAATCGCGGCCAGTTCAGCGACGCGGCGCTTGATGCCCGCATCGCCGCAAGCATCAGCCGGATGGATGCGGGGCGGGAGGCGGCGCTGCGCGAGACCATGCGCGAAGCCATCGCGGCGCTGCCCATCATCCCGCTCTACAACCAGGTGACGATCACCGCCGCGCGGCGGGGGATTGCCTATAGCCCGCGGATGGACGAGCAACTGGTGGCCACCCACGCCCGCCCCACGGAGCCCGCCCGATGACCGAGACACCCCCGACCGGACGCCCCACCATCGCCGGCACGCGCCACGCCGTCTCGGCCGGGCACTACCTGGCGGCGACGGCCGGCATCGCCATCCTGGAGGCGGGGGGCAATGCCATCGACGCCGGCTGCGCCGCCGGCATCGCGCTCGGCGTGCTGCAGCCCGACCTGGTGAACGTGGCCGGCGTGGCGCCGATCCTGATCCGGCTGGCGGACGGCACGGTGGAGAGCATCGCCGGCCTTGGCCACTGGCCGATGTCCCTGCCGCCCGACCTCTTCATGCGCGAGCATGGCGGGCGGATGCCGGAGGGCATCCTGCGCACCGTGGTGCCGGCGGCGCCCGATGCCTGGATCACCGCGCTGGAGCGGCACGGCACGATGTCCTTCCCCGACATCGCCGCCTTCGCCATCCGCTACGCCGCCGAGGGCTTCCAGACCAATTCGCTGCTGGCGCACACCATCGCCGCGCACCGCGACGAATATGCCCGCTGGCCGCAGAACGCCGCCATCTACCTGCCCGGCGGCGCGCCGCCGGCGGTGGGCTCGCTCTTCGTGCAGTCCGACCTCGCCCGAACCCTCACCTACATGGCGGAGGAGGCACGGCGGGCGGAAGCCGCCGGCGGCCGCATGGCCGGCCTCGCCGCCGCGCGGGACGCCTTCTACAAGGGCGACATCGCCCGCGAGATCGTGGCCTTCCAGCAGCGCGAGGGCGGCTACCTCTCGCGCGAGGACCTGGCGGATTTCCGCTCCCGCATCGAGCCGGTGGTGCGCCGCCGCTGGCGCGGGCACGAGATCATCGCCTGCGGCCCGTGGTGCCAGGGGCCGGCGCTGATCGAGGCGCTGCTGCTGCTGGAGAAGCTCGGCCTGGACGGGCTGGCGCACAACGGCACCGACTACCTGCACCGCCTGACCGAGGCGTTGAAGGTGGCCATGGCCGACCGCGAGTACCATTTCGCCGACCCCGCCTTCGCGGAGGTGCCGGTGGATGCCTTGCTCTCCGAGGCGCATCTCGCCGCCCGCGCCCGCGCCTTCCGCGAGGAGGCGGCGCATCCGGACATGCCGCCGCCGCTGCTGGGCCAGGGCAGCGGGCCGCAGGCCCAGGGCCATGGCGGGCTGCCCGGCATCGAGCCGGACACCTCCTATGTCGCGGTGGTGGACCGCTGGGGCAACGCCTTCTCCGCCACGCCCTCCGACGGCTCCTGGAACGCGCCGGTGGTGCCGGGGGTGGGCATCGTGCCCTCCTGCCGCGGCTCGCAGTCGCGCCCGGACCCGGCGCATCCGAGCGGCGTCGGCCCCGGCAGGCGGCCGCGCCTGACGCCCAACCCGGCCATAGCCGTGACGCGAGAGGGCGGCGTGATGCCCTTCGGCACGCCGGGCGGCGACGTGCAGATCCAGGCCATGCTGCAGGTACTGCTGAACATCCTGCATTTCGGCATGGAGCCGCAGGCGGCGGTCGAGGCGCCGCGCATCGCCTCCTACGCCTTCCCCTCCTCCTTCGCGCCCTATGAGTACTACCCGCGCCGCCTGGCCGTGGAATCCCGCATCCCCCAGTCGGTGCGGGAGGCGCTGGCAGCGCGCGGGCACGAGGTGAAGGAGTGGCCCGGCACCACCTGGCTCGCCGGCAGCGTCGAGCTGGTGATGACCGACCCGGCCAGCGGCCTGCGCCTGGCGGCGGCCGACCCGCGCCGGCCGGCCTACGCCATCGCCGGCTGAGCGCCGCCTCCGTCCTCTGGCCGGCCGACCGGCGACATCTGCCGCAGGAAGGCCGCCAGTTCGGAGAAGCTCTCCCGCCGGGGGTCGGTGCCGCGCCAGACGAGGCCGATCCGCCGCCCCACCCCCGGCTCCGCCAGCCGCCGCAGGCCGATGAGGCCGCCGAGATCGGTGCGGCCCTGCACCGCCAGCTGCGGCAGCAGGGAGAAGCCCTCGCCGGCGGCGATCATGTGGCGCAGCATCTCCAGGCTGCTGGCGAAGCGCTCCTCCCGCCCCTCGCGCGGCAGCGGACAGAGGGAGAGTGCCTGGTCGCGCAGGCAATGGCCCTCCTCCAGCAGCAGCAGCTCCCCCGATTGCAGCGCGTCCAGCGAGATGCGGCGCTGCGCCCGCAGGGCATGGCCCTGCGGGAAGGCCAGCAGGAAGGGCTCGAAGAACAGCTCGGCGCTCTCCAGCGCCGCGGAGGGTGCCGGCAGCGCGATCAGCGCCGCGTCCAGCTCGCCCTGCTCCAGCGCCTCCACCAGCGCGTCGGTGCGGCCTTCCTGCAGCCGCAGCACCAGCTGCGGGAAGCGCGCCCGCACATCCCGCAGCAGGGCGGGCAGGTAGTAGGGGCCGAGCGTGGCGATGACGCCGATGCGCAGCCGCCCCTTCATCGGCTCGGCCTGCTGCTGCTGCGCCAGGTCCAGCAGCCCGCGCGCCTCGCGCAGGATGGCGCGCGCCCGCTCGATCAGCGGCGCGCCCTGCGGCGTCACCGCCACCCGGCGCGGCAGGCGCTCGAACAGGGCGACGCCGAGCAGGGCCTCGAGCTTGCGGATCTGCTCGCTGAGGGTGGGCTGGCTGACATGGCAGCGCTCGGCGGCGCGGCCGAAATGGCGCAGATCGGCCACGGCGACGGCGTATTCCAGGTCGCGCAGCGACAGGCCGGCCATGTTGTGCAGGGTCATGAGGGTTGTTGCCGTTCGGTCATGCCTATCGCAACAACATAGAAGATCGATTTAACCGATCAATACCCTCGAGCTAGACAGTCTGGACCCTGCCGAGAGGAATTCCAGAATGTCCGACCCGACGCGACGCCCCGTCCTGACGACCACCGCCGGCGCCCCCATCGCCGACAACCAGAACAGCCTCTCCGCCGGGCCGCGCGGCCCGCTGCTGCTCCAGGACTACCAGCTCATCGAGAAGCTGGCGCACCAGAACCGCGAGCGCATCCCCGAGCGCGTGGTGCACGCCAAGGGCTCCGGCGCCTATGGCACGCTGACCGTCACCGGCGACATCTCGAAATATACCCGCGCCAAGGTGTTCCGCCCCGGCAGCCAGACCGAGCTGCTGCTGCGCTTCTCCACCGTGGCCGGCGAGCGCGGCGCGGCCGATGCGGAGCGCGACGTGCGCGGCTTCGCCATCAAGTTCTACACCGAGGAAGGCAACTGGGACCTGGTGGGCAACAACACGCCCGTCTTCTTCATCCGCGATCCGCTGAAGTTCCCGGACTTCATCCGCACCCAGAAGCGCCACCCGGCCACCAATCTGCGCTCGCCCACCGCGATGTGGGATTTCTGGTCGCTCTCGCCCGAGAGCCTGCACCAGGTGACCATCCTGTTCAGCGACCGCGGGCTGCCGCAGAGCTACCGCCACGTCAACGGCTATGGCAGCCACACCTTCTCGCTGTGGAACGATGCCGGCGAGCGCTACTGGGTGAAGTTCCACTTCAAGACGATGCAGGGCATCCGCACCTGGACCAACCGCGAGGCGAACGCGGTCATCGCCGAGGACCGCGAGAGCGCGCAGCGCGACCTGTACGAGGCGATCGAGCGCGGCGACTTCCCGCGCTGGAAAATGCAGGTGCAGATCATGCCCGAGGCGGATGCGGAGAAGACGCCCTACAACCCGTTCGACCTCACCAAGGTCTGGCCGCACGCGGATTATCCGCTGATCGATGTCGGCGTGCTGGAGCTGAACCGCAACGCGGCGCACTATTTCGCGGAGATCGAGCAATCCTCCTTCTCGCCCTCCAACATCGTCCCCGGCATCGGCTTCTCGCCGGACAAGATGCTGCAGGGCCGGATCTTCGCCTATGCGGACGCGCACCGCTACCGCGTCGGCACCCATTACGAGGCGCTGCCGGTGAACCGCCCGCGCGCGGCGGTGAACACCTACCACGCCGACGGCGCCATGCGCTTCGACGCGCCGCGCGGCACGGACCACTACTACGAGCCGAACTCCTTCGGCGGCCCGGCCGAGGCGCCCGCCGCCAAGGAACCGCCGCTGCGCATCAGCGGCGACGCCGACCACTACAGCCACCGCGACGGCAATGACGACTACAAGCAGCCCGGCGACCTGTTCCGGATGATGACGCCGAACCAGCAGCGCCAGCTCTTCGAGAACATCGCAGGCGCCATGCAGGGCGTGCCGCGCTTCATCATCGACCGGCAGCTGGAACACTTCCGCCGGGCCGACCCGGCCTATGCGGAAGGCGTGGCGGCGGCGATCGCGCGCATCCACACCGCGCCCGCCTCGGCGCCGACCACGGCGGCCGATGTCGGTGGCCAGGCCGCCGCCGGATAGGGCGCGCCGGACCGCGGGAAGGGCCTTCCCCCGGGCCGTCCGTGCCCGTGCCCTTCCCGCCTAAGCCTCATGGCGCGGGCGGCGCCTACCCCCTGCCGCCCACCATGGGGGCGGGCCGGCCGGCCTCATCGGGCAGGCCGGCCCTTCTTTCCCCCTCGCTGCTGGATCCCTGCCGATGTCCGCTGCCCTCCAGGCCGCCCCGGCGCTGGCGCGCCCCTCCCTGGTTCCCGCCCGCTCCTTCCCAGGGGCCCCGCTGCGTGCCGGCACCCGCGCCTCGCCGCTGGCCCTGGCGCAGACCCGCCGCGTGCTGGCGGCCCTCGGCGTTGCGCCCGGCGAGGCGCAGCCCGTGCCGATGCAGACCAGCGGCGACGCCGAGCAGCGACGCCGCCTGGCCGATCTGGGCGGCAAGGGCCTCTTCGCCAAGGAGATCCACGAGGCGCTGCTCGACGGCCGCGTGGCCTTCGCCGTGCACAGCCTGAAGGACCTGGAGACCGAGCTGCCACCGGGCCTCGTCATCGCCGCCGTGCTGCCGCGCGCCGATGCGCGGGACGCGCTGGTGCTGGCCCCCGGCTGCCCGCCCGAGGAGCGGCGCGGCCCGCTGCCGGGCCTGCCGTCGGGGGCGCGCATCGGCACCGCCTCGGCCCGGCGGATGGCGCAGCTGCGGCACCTGCGGCCTGACCTCCGCTTCGGCCTGCTGCGCGGCAATGTGCAGACCCGCCTGCGCCGGCTGGAGGAGGGCGACCACGCCGCCACGGTGCTGGCCATGGCCGGGCTGCAGCGGCTGGAGCTGGAGGCCCGCGCCGCCCGCCCGCTCTCGACCATGGAGATGCTGCCCGCCGCCGGCCAGGGCATCATCGCCGTCACCGCCCGCGCGGGCGACAGCGCCACGCGCGCACGGCTGGCCGGTATCGACCACAGCCCCACCCATCTCGCCGCCCGGGCCGAGCGCGCCGTGCTGGCGGCGCTGGATGGCTCCTGCCGCACCCCCATCGGCGCACATGCCAGCCTCACCCCGGATGGCGCCCTGCATCTCGAGGCGCTGGTGGCGCGGGAGGATGGCTCCTTCCTGCTGCGCCGCGCGCTGCGCGGCGCCCCGGCCGATGCGGAACGGCTCGGCGCGGCGCTCGGCGCCTCCCTGCGGGCGGACAGCCCGGCGGATCTCTTCGCATGACCCACCATCCCCTCTCCCTCCGCCCGGCGCCGGCCGGTCACTCCCGCGCGGCCGGGCAGGTCGGCGTGCTGCTGGTCAATCTCGGCACGCCGGACTCGACCCGCTATGGCGATGTGCGCCGCTACCTCTCGGAGTTCCTCTCCGACCGGCGGGTGATCGAGGTGAACCCCTGGCTGTGGCAGCCGCTGCTCCAGGGCGTGATCCTGACGACGCGGCCCTTCCGCAGCGGCGCCGCCTACCGGCGCATCTGGAACGAGGCGGCCGATGAATCGCCGCTGCGCACCTACACCCGCGCCCAGGCGGAGCTGCTGCGCCAGGCCCTGCCGGCCGATGGCCCGCGCATCGACTGGGCCATGCGCTACGGCCGCCCTTCCATCGCCAGCAGGCTGGAGGCGTTGCAGGCCGAGGGGTGCGACCGCATCCTGGTGGTGCCGCTCTACCCGCAGTACAGCGCCACCACCACCGCCACGGTGAACGACGCCGCCTTCCGCGCGCTGATGACGATGCGGCGGCAGCCCGCCCTCCGCATCGCGCCTTCCTTCCCCGACCATCCGCTCTACATCGAGGGGCTGGCACGCTCCATCCGCGCCGGCCTGGCCGGGCTGGAGCGGCCGCCGGAGCTGCTGCTCGCTTCCTTCCACGGCCTGCCGCGCCGCTACGTGAAGGCGGGCGATCCCTATCCGGCGGAATGCAACCGCACCATGCTCGCGCTGCGCCGGCGGCTGGGGATGACGGCCCGCGAATTCCCGATGACCTTCCAGTCCCGCTTCGGTCGGGAGCGCTGGCTGGAGCCCTACACGGATGAACGCGTCACCGCCCTGCCGCGGCGCGGCATCCGCCGCATCGCCGTCATCACGCCGGGCTTCCTGGCGGACTGCATCGAGACGCTGGACGAGATCGGCCAGGAATTGCGGGAGGAGTTCATGGCGGCGGGCGGCGAGGAATTCACCCTCATCCCCTGCCTGAACGACACGCCGGACGCCATCCATCTGCTGCGCGCCATCATCGGGCAGGAGCTGGCGGGCTGGGACTGAAACGCCGAAAGCCGGGGGAAGACCTCCCCCGGCTCTGCTGCGTCTTCTCAGACGGCGGGCCGGCCGCCGGCAGGCCCGCCAGGCTTCAGATCCGGCGGTCCGCCGGATCGGCGCCGGTCATGCCGGAAGCCGTGCCGCCGCCCACATGGCGGCTGGAAGGCGTGCCCGGAATGTCGGTCACCGGGGCGTCGGGGTCGTAGCCCTGCCAGCCGCCGGCGCGGTAATCCGCCTCGCGCTTGCGCACATCCACCGGGCTGTGGCGGTCGAGGATGGTCTCGGCCTCCACGGCGCGCATGTCGTCGGTGCGCACCGTCACCATGCTGCCGCCGCGGCGCACGCTTTCGGCATAGACGGGCGCATCCGCCTCGCTGACGCCCGCGCCGGTGAGGCTGCCGAGCAGGCCGCCCGCCGCCGCGCCCGCGCCGGCGCCGGTCAGCGCCGCCACCAGCGCGCCCGCCGCGACCACCGGCCCGATGCCGGGAATGGCCAGGGCGCCAAGGCCCGCCGCCAGCCCCGCGCCGCCGCCCACCAGCGTGCCCAGCGTGGCGCCGATGCCGGCACCCGACTTGGTATGCTCCTCGGAATGGTGTTCCGTCGAGGGGTCCACCGCCGGGGTGGTGTCGCGCTTGGCGTCGTTGGCGACGATGCCGACATCGTCATGCGAGAAGCCCGCGGCCTCGAGGTCGCGCACCGCCGCCATGGCGTGCTCGCGCGTGTCGAAGAGCCGGGTAATGGTCCTGCTGGCCATGATGTTTCCTCTTCTTGTGCTAGGTCAAAAGCCGGCGCGCGCTCAGCGGGGCGCGGCGTTGCCGGTCACGACATTGCCCTGGAAGTCGAGGCCAACTTCGGCCGTCTGGCCGTTGCGCATCGCGCGGCCGCGCCAGACGCCCTTGTCGTCCTTCTGCAGCCCCTGAACATCCGTGTAGCCGGCGGCCTCGATGCGGCTGCGCGCCTGGCCTTCGGTGAAGCTGTTGGCGCCCTCGGCCGGCGTGGCCGTGGTGGGCGGGTTGTCGGTGCCAGGCGCCGCCGCGCCACGGTTCGGCGCCACGTCAGGCGGCGCGACCCGGCCGGGCGTGGTGGTGGTGCCGGGAGTGCCCTGCCCCATGGTGGTGCCACCGCCCCCAGGGTTGGAGGGCGAGCCGACAGTGCCCTGCTGCGCCATTGCGGCCGGTGCCACCATCAGCGCCGCGGCAAGGACCATGGCCATGCTTTTCGACTGCATGCGATCTCTCCCATTGTTCTTTCGTCACGGCACGGGGTGCCGCATGGCAGAGGAACGGCCGACGTCTCTTTTCGTTGACTGACGGGCGGAAAAAATATCCAAGCTTTGGCTTGTCTTTATTGATGAATTCTTCTTGGATTTGCGTTGAATCCAAGGAACAGGCCAGCGCGCCCGTCTCCCGCGGCCGCCGCCAGGCACCGGGACGGAGGCAGGGAGAACTCCGAAGGATTATGCAAAAAATTAATCCATCCTGTGCCTCATCGGCGCATGACATGTGTGCCTGTTCTTCGGATTCTGCTCCCGGTCCTGCTGGCGCTGGCCCGCTGGCCCGGCGCCTGGGCCGGGACGGCCGATTGCAATACCGCCATCCGGGCCGCGGAGCGGGCAGAGGACCTGCCGCGCGGCCTGCTGGCCGCCATGGGCCGGGTGGAAAGCGGGCGGCGCACGGGCCGCGGCAATGTCGAGCCCTGGCCCTGGACGGTCAATGCCCGCGGCGAAGGCCATGCCTTCGAGACACGCGGCGAGGCGCTTCGCAAGGTACGCCGGCTGCAGATGGAAGGTGTCCGCCTGATCGATGTGGGCTGCCTGCAGATCAACCTTCACCATCACCCGCAGGCTTTCGCCTCGCTGGAGGAAGCCTTTTCTCCCCAGGCCAATGCGCGCTATGCGGCGCGGTTCCTGCGCCGGCTGAAGGAGCGCCAGGGCAACTGGATGCGCGCCGTGGCGCATTACCATTCCGGCCAGGCTGAACGCGGCGGAGCCTATCGGCAGCGCGTCCTGCTGGCGATGCGGGGTGAGCCGCCTTCCGCTTCCCGCACCGCGGCGGCCCGTGCGCCATCCTCGGTCTCCCGCCCGCACCCGCGGGCATCGGACCCGGAGGGATCGGGCGAGGCTTCGCTCTGGCTGCGCGCCGCGGAAGCATTGCCCGGGCCGGGGCGGCGATGACTGCCCCCCCGAAGGGCAGCTACCGCCTTATCGGTGCGTCTTGGCCAGGCGCAGCAGGTGCTGGCCATACGCCGTCTTGGCGAAGAGGTGGCCGCGCCGCTCCAGCTGGTCGAGATCGATGAAGCCGTTCAGGAAGGCCACTTCCTCAAGACAGGCGATCGGCAGGCCCTGGCGCTGCTGGATGGCGCGGACGAACTCGCTCGCATCCAGGAGGGAGTCGTGGGTGCCTGTGTCGAGCCAGGCATAGCCCCGCCCCATGCGCTCCACCTGCAGCTTGCCGGCTTCCAGGTAGCGCTGGTTGACATCGGTGATCTCCAGCTCGCCCCGGCTGGAAGGCCTGATGGAGGCCGCGATGTCGATGACGGCATTGTCATAGAAGTAGAGGCCCGTGACCGCCCAGTTGGATTTCGGCTGGGCAGGCTTCTCCTCGATGGAGATGGCGCGGCCCGTCGGGTCGAAATCGACGACGCCGTAGCGCTCCGGGTCATCGACGTAATAGGCGAAGACCGTGGCGCCATCCGTCCGCGTCGCGGCCTGCTGCACCATGGCGGACAGGTTGGCGCCGTAGAAGATGTTGTCGCCCAGAACCAGCGCGACCGGGTCCTCGCCGATGAACTCCCGCCCCAGCAGGAAGGCCTGTGCCAGCCCCTCCGGCTTCTCCTGGACCACATAGCTGAAAGACACGCCGTACTGGCTGCCATCGCCCAGCAGGCGCTTGTACATCTCGATGAAGTCGGGCGAGGAGATGACCAGGATTTCCCGTATCCCCGCCAGCATCAGCACGGAAATCGGATAGTAGACCATCGGCTTGTCGTAGACAGGCAGCAACTGCTTGTTGACCGCCAGCGTGGCCGGATGAAGCCGCGTGCCGGAGCCTCCGGCGAGCACGATACCTTTCATAGCCTCTCAGAATTCCTTTGCCTCTCGGGGGATTTGATCGGGCCATCGCCCAAAGCGCTCGCTGCCGGCCGGCTTCCGGAAGACGCGGCGGCTATAGCCGCGTGGCGCGGGGCTGCGCCACCCTCTTCCTCGCTCCCCGGAACGGAGTGTCCGCCACGGCCGGGGGCGCCGCCAGACTGGCATGGGCTGGGCCAATGCACCGGGCGAAGGGCTGGCCCGCATCGCGGCGCCCCACCATGGCGCTCAGGGAACCAGCGCATCTCCCAGCGGCAGCAGGGGCCGGCCGTCATAGGCAAAGGGGCTGTCGAAGCCGCGCAGCGACGGCTGCTTCTGGTCCTTCTCGGACAGGATGGCGGCCGCGGCGTCGAGCGGCCACGCGATGGCGATGTCGGGATCGTTCCACATCAGGCCGCTGTCGCAATTTCGGTCGTAATAGTTGGAGGTCTTGTAGGCGACCTCCGTATCCGGCTCCAGCGTCATGAACCCGTGCGCGAAGCCGATGGGAACCAGGAGCTGCTCGCCATTCTCGGCCGAGAGGATGCGGCTCACCCACTGCCCATAGGTCGGCGAGCCCTTCCGGATATCGACCGCCACATCGAAGATCTTCCCCCTCAGGCAACGCACAAGCTTGTCCTGCGCGAAGGGGGGGGTCTGGAAGTGCAGGCCCCGCAAGGTTCCGACCTGGCCCGAGAGGGAATGATTGTCCTGCACGAACTCCAGCTTCAGGCCGGCCGCCGCGAAGCGCTCCTTGTTCCAGGTTTCGGAGAACCATCCCCGGGAGTCCCCGAAGCGTTTGGGACGGACAAGCTGGACCGGGCTGGCTGACATCATTCGTTTCCGTTACAAAGAAGATTTAATATTTCAGGCTTTTATAGATCATAAAAATTGCCGTGCAACAGGATTTGATAAACGGTATTTATTTGAATTATATCAATAAATCTTTTATTTTGTGGATAATATTCTAAGAATATTTTTAGACATCAGAAATATTCTACAATATTTTCACTTATTTATCCGGCTGGTACCCGCTTTTCTTTTCGGATTTGCTCCGCCGTACACTCCACCTGTGCCGCTTTCGTCGCGCGTACAAAGCGCGGGGGCGGTTCGAGGCCAATGTCAGCGATGAACAACAGGGAAGTGTTCATCGTACGGTCTGTCGGAGAGGGCGCCGCTTGGCTGCCTTGCCTCGCCTTCTGCACCAACCCGCTTTTCCCGCCAAGGACGCTGCGGATGCAGGATCTGGCCGCTGATCCAGGCGGCATCCAGCCCTGGCCTCGCCCCGGGGGCATCACGGGGGAGGACGCCAATCCCTCATCCAGCATGTCTCTCCGGTCCGGAGCCGGCGCGCGCAAGGCAATGCCGGACCTCGGCCGGGCCGCCGCCCGGAGCACCAGCCACATGGGCTTCGCGCGCCCGGCAAGCAGCAATCCTGGCCGTCCGCCCCGGGCGGGCGGCCAGGCGCCCACGGCTCCCCTTCGCAGGACAGGGCCGAGGCAGATCTCAGTTCGCCGTGATGCCGCTCTCCCGGACCAGCGGCTCCCATTTCGCCATCTCCGACCGGAGCCAGGCCGCGGCACTGGCGGGCGTGCTGTCGGAGCGCGGCTGGACCGAAAGCTCGGTGAAGCGCTGTTGGACATTGGGCATGCGCACCACCTTGTTCACCGCCTGGTTCAGCGCGTTCACGACCTCCTCCGGGGTGCCGGCCGGCGCGAAAAGCATGTGCCAGGTGTACGCCTCGTAACCGGGCAACCCGGCCTCGGCGAAAGTCGGCACATCGGGCAGTTGCGGCAGACGCTGCGCGGAACTGACGGCGAGCGCCCGCGTGGCGCCGCTCTGCACGCTGGCGATGCCATCGGAGGCGACGTTGAGGAACATCGTCAGGTTGCCATTCAGCAGGTCCGGCATGGCGGGGGCCGAGCCACGATACGGGATGTGGTTGACCTTCAGATCGCCTGCCTGCCGCAGGAACAGCTCGGTGGCCAGATGCACCGCCCCGCCGGCGCCGGAACTGCCGTAATCGTACCGGCCGGGCTTGTCGCGGAACAGCGCGATCAGCTCCTGCAGGTTGCGCGCCGGAACGTCCTTGTTCACCATCAGCAGCATCGGCACCGTGCCGACCAGCGCGACCGGCCGGAAATCGGCCACCGGATCAAAGCTGAGGCTGGAGAAGAGAGGCCGCAGCACCGCATGAGCGATGGTGCTGTAGAGTATGGTGTAGCCATCACGTGGCGCCTTGGCCACGGTCTCGGTGCCGACCACCACGCCGGAACCGGTGCGGTTCTCGACCAGCACGCGTTGCGGCAACACATTGGTCAACCCGTCCGCTACCAGGCGTGCGGCGACATCGGTGGGGCCGCCCGCGGCGAAGGGGCAGATCAGGCGAACCGGCTGGCTGGGCCAGGCCGAGGCCGCCACGGGCGTGGCGCGTGCCGCCGCGACCAGGCCGCCGAGCGTCGGCAACAGCAGGCGACGATGAATTCCAGGCATGCTTCCTCCTTGCAAACTCGCCCGGCCCCAAAGCGGGGCTGACGGCGCAGCAGGAGTCTTTCCGCCCCATGCAGGCTGCGCCACAGGCCGGGTCAGTGTCGCGTAAACGGCTTCGGGGCACTATCCCAAAGCGTCCATCCCGCCTCTCCTCGGGTTCCGCGTCTGGAGCCGCTGCCGTGGTGGCGAGCATCGCGCCGGCGGCAAGGCAGGCAGGAGGTTCCTGGCATCCGGACCTCGGCGCAGGCGGGGGCGTACAGGAGAAGGACGCGGAAAAGACGATGATGCGGCCAGCCCAGCCAGGGCGCATCGGCTGGCTCCGGGCGGCTGCGGGGCGGTTTTCAACCAGGAAAACTTCCTGAAAAACCATAATCTACCATAAGTAGATTACCATTAATATTCCTTGAATATTTTGGCGCGCCTAAATAATTGAGCAATGTCAACAAGGTGTTACAGAAAGCGGTGCTGCGCCGCGCTGTATGGTGGGAGATGCTCCGCCTGCATCCCGAAAGCGGCAGGAAGGGGCGGCGAAACTCGAACCCGGTTCGCTTCTGCGGCTGCTTTCCGCGCAGGTACAGCAGCGTCCGGCTTTGCTTTGAAGGATTATGCACGGTGCACTTACCGGCAGCAGCAACCGGCCACGGCAAAGTGGAACGCCGCGATCTCTTCAGCCACATGGCGTTGTTCGGATCCGATCTGGCCGTTGTTGACGAGACCGGCCGGGCCTGGTCCCACAAGGAGTTCGCTGCCTTCGCCGATGCCGCCTGCGCTTCCCTGCCACGGGAGCGCTGCCTGATTGCCGTGCAAGCCTCCAACACGCTCCGCTCCCTGGCAGCCTATGTGGGCGCCTCGCGGGCCGGGCACGCGGTGCTCCTCCTCAAGGACACGGAGGGCGAGGACTCCCCGCTCGCGATGCGCTTCCAGCCCGATTTCCTCTACACTCTGGAGGATGACCGCTGGCACCCGCGGCAATCCCCTTCCACGGCCGGGCTGCACCCCGACCTGGCGGTGCTGCTCGCCACATCCGGCTCGACGGGCGAGCCGAAGCTGGTTCGCCTCTCCAACAAGAACCTTGTCTCCAACGCGCTCTCCATCGCGGAGTACCTGGAGTTCGCCCCCGGAGAGCGGGCGATCACCACACTGCCGTTCCATTACTCGTATGGAATGTCGGTCATCAACTCGCACCTGACCACGGGCGGCGCCATCATCCTGAACGAGGCATCGCTCACGGAGGATGCGTTCTGGCAGCGGTTCGAAGCCTTCGGGGCGACGAGCCTCGCCGGCGTGCCGCACAGCTTCGACCTGCTCGAGCGGGGCGGCTTCCTTGCCAGGCCTCCTCCGGCCTCCCTGCGGTACTTCACCCAGGCGGGGGGCAAGCTGCCGCAGGAGACGGTGCGCCGCTTTGCGGATTTCGCCGAAAGGCATGGCCGCCGCTTCTATGTGATGTATGGCCAGACAGAGGCGGCGCCGCGCATCGCCTATGTGCCGCCCGCGCTGGTGAAGCAGTATCCGGCCGCCATCGGCGTGCCGGTTCCTGGCGGAGCGATCTCTCTCCTGGACGAGCACGGCGCCCCGATTGACGCCCCGGGCATCGAAGGTGAGCTTGTCTATGCCGGCCCGAACGTCATGATGGGCTATGGCCTGAAGCGGGCGGACCTTGCCGGGGGCGCCGAGCTGACCGAGCTTCGCACCGGCGATCTGGCCGTCCTCAACGCCGACGGCCTGTACACGATCACGGGGCGGAAGAGCCGGTTCATCAAGCCTTTCGGCCTGCGCATCGGCCTCGACGACATCGAGGCGCGGCTGCGCCAGGCCGGCATTGCCGCCGCAGTGGCCGGCGATGACACGGGCCTGCAGATCGCGGCGGTTGCGCCGGCCTCGGCTGAGGCCGTGGCCGATCTCGTTCTGCGCCACCATGACCTGCCGGCCGCCAGCATCCAGGTCATCCAGCTGCCCGAGATTCCGCGCCTTCCTTCCGGCAAGATCGACTATGCCGGCATCCGCGGGATGTTCGCCGCACGGGCGGCCGCCACGCGCCTGTCCGAGCAGCGCCTCTCGCTGCACGCGGCCTTCGCCAGGCTTCTGGGCCACCCCGATCTGGGCCGGGACCAGTCCTTTGCTTCCGCCGGCGGCGACTCGCTCAACTACATCAACGCCTCCCTGCTCATCGAGGAGCATCTGAACTTCCTGCCCGAAGGCTGGGAGCAGATGACGATCCGCGAGCTCGAGGCCATACCGCGCCGCCAGGCCGGCGATGCGGCCCAGCAGGCGGGTCCGTCGAAATTGTACTTCCTCGACCAGGTCCGTGCCGCCCTCATGCTGCTGGGCATCCCGTTCCACGCAGCCCTGGCCTATATCGACTTTCCCTGGATCGTCAGGGCGGGCGAGCCATCGGCTTTCCTGACGGGCTTCGCGGATTTCATCAGCACCTTCCGCATGCCGGCCTTCTTCCTGCTGGGCGGCTTCTTCGCGATGATGTTCGTCGATCAGCGGAACGCCATGAAATGGTGGCGGCAGCGGACGGTCCAGCTGGGCGTCCCGCTGATCTCGACAATCCTCCTGCTCAATCCCCTCATGATGCTGGCCTACGTCCTGAACAACGGCTCCGGCACGGGCGTCCTGTCCGGCTGGCTGTCGCGGCTCGGCACGCCGGGCCCGCACTGGATCGAGCACGTCTGGTTCCTGATCTTCCTGATCGTCTATACGCTCCTGCTGGCGCTGCCATACCGCTTCGGGCGGCCAGACTCGGTCTCGCGCATGGCTTCCGCCGCCGGCGGCCTGATCCTGGGGAGCCGCGTGAACCTGGCCCTCGCCGCCATCGCCGCCGGCGTCTTCAGCATGCTGAGCGTGGCCGTCCTCAAGGTCCTCGGCATGACCTTCATCTTCTGGAACATGATCTACCTGAGCGAGATGGCTTCCCTCCTCCCTGTCTTCGCCATGGGATGCCTGCTTGCCGCGCGCAGGGAATACATTGAGCGCTTCGCCTCCATCGACGGCCTGGCCGTTGCGCTGGCGCTGGCGGGAACGGCCACCCTCATGCAGATTCATCTGCGCGAGGAGGCCGTCTATCGCGCGCTGACGTTCTTCCTCGTTCCCCTGACCGGCATCTACTGGTCGAAGATCCTGCTCTTCGTGGCGCTCCGCTGGCTCGACACGCCGAACGTCTGGGTCCGCAAGCTCGTCAACGCCTCCATGACCATCTACCTGGTCCACATGGTCATCATCGTGTTCCTCGGCGCGGCCTTCGCCCTGGTGGATCTGCCTCCGGTCGGCGAATTCCTGATCATCACCGTGGCCACCGGGGTCCTGTCCCTGGGCTTCCACCAGCTCGTATCCCGCAACTGGCTGCTCATGTTCCTCTTCACCGGCATCGCGAAGGGCCGCCAGAGCAGGCCTTCTCAGGCACGGAGCGAGGCCCATCCCCTGATCCCGGGGCCTCTGTCGCAATCCCGCCGGTGAGGCAGGCCCTGGGGCACCGAAGCCTCGGGGCGCCGCATGTTGTTAGCTGCCGCTGCCCCCCCCTTGGTGTACCAGGGGGCATGCACCGGCCCTGTTCAAATCCTCTGACCGTGTCTCTCGACCGGAGACGCTTTCTCGCATTGCTCGGCCTGGCCGCCGCGGCGCCACGCGAGGCCGAGGCGCTGGAATTCACGGATGCCGGCCGTCTCGTCACCGACAATCGTGAGAACGGCGTGCGGATCCTGAGCGCGCAGGGCGAGTTCGTCGGCGCGCGCGGCGCGTATTACGGCCCGCCCGTGCCGTTCGCGCAGTTGCCGAAGCACCTGATCAAC
The DNA here is from genome assembly GCF_058833935.1 of Roseomonas sp. TS2. Lineage (NCBI taxonomy): Bacteria > Pseudomonadati > Pseudomonadota > Alphaproteobacteria > Acetobacterales > Roseomonadaceae > Roseomonas > Roseomonas sp. TS2. Next base: position 23,359 of record NZ_JCACVY010000016.1, read on the forward strand.
GCGCTGGTGGCCAGCGAGGACCGGCGTTTCTACGACCATTGGGGCCTGGACCCGCGGGCCATGGCGCGCGCCGTCTGGTCGACGCTCACGGGGCGCACCCAGGGCGGCAGCACCCTGACCCAGCAGACCATCAAGGAGATCTACCTCAAGGAGCACAGCCCGATCGTGCGCAAGCTCCTGGAGGAGCCGGTGCTGGCGCCGATCCTGGAGCTGAACCTGAGCAAGGAGGACATCCTGTTCGTCTACCTCAACAGGGTCTTCTTCGGCGGCAGCGCCTATGGCATCGAGGCCGCCGCGCGGGTCTACTTCAACAAATATGCCCTCAGCCTGAGCGTGCTGGAATCGGCCATGATGGTCGGCCTGCTGCCCGCCCCCAACCGGTACAACCCGCACCGCAATTTCGAGCTCTCGCGCGACCGTGGCTTCCGGGTCATCGAGCAGATGGTGGAGGCCGGCTCCCTCTCGCGGAGGGCGGCGGACCGCGCCAAGCAGCAGGCTGTCGCCATCGCCCCGTCGCGATCCGCCTGGGGCGGCGTCTATCCCCGCGGCACGCAGATCGGCTGGTTCGCGCGCTGGGCGGAGGCGGAGGCCAATGGCAATTCCACGCCTGAAGGGCGGCAGGGTACGAGGACCATCTCCACCACGCTGGACATGAAGATCCAGGCGTCCGCCGAACGGCACATGCAGCAGGCGCTGCGCCGCCACGCCGGCGCCGGGCAGATCGAGGAGGGCGCGGTGGTCGTCATGCGGCATGACGGCGCCGTGGTGGCGCTGGTGGGCGGCCGCGACTACAGGCAGAAGGAATGGGACCACGCCACGCAGGCCAGGCGGCAGCCGGGCTCCGTGGCCAAGGTGTTCGTGTATCTGGCGGCCCTCCAGGAAGGCAGCACGCCGGACAGCATGGTCAGCGATGCCGCCCTGGAGCTGGGGGGGCGGCCTGTCAGGAATTTCGACGACAGGTATCTCGGCGACATCACCCTGGCCGCCGCGCTGGAGAAATCCTCCAACACAGCCGCCGTCCGCGTGGCGATGCGGAACACCGGGGCGGTCCGCGCCCTGATCAGGACGATGAACATCGACGACGATCCGGAAGGCGAGGCGGGCGACCTGGCGCTGGGCACCTACGAGGCCAGGCTGGTCGATCTCACCGCGGCATTCGCCAGCATCGCCAACCACGGCCGGATGGTCGTGCCGTATTCGGTGCAGAAGGTCCAGGATTCGGCCGGCACCGAGATCCTGACGCGCGTGCTGCCGGCACGGTCGGAGATCAGGCAGGCCCTGGCCCCGCGCCATGCGGATGCCATGCGGCAGATGCTCTCGGGCGTTGTCGAGCGCGGCACCGGAAAGGCCGCCGATCCCGGCTTCTGGGCGGGGGGCAAGACGGGAACGACCACCGCCAACCGCGACGCCTGGTTCATCGGCTTCACCGAGGAGTACGTGGCCGGCATCTGGCTCGGCAATGGCGACAACAAGCCGATGCAGGGCGTGTCCGGCGGCGGGCTGCCGGCGCAGATCTGGCGTGCCGTCATGATGGACATCGGCAGGGGCTCCTGACGGGGCGCGCAACGGCCCGCGGCGCGGCGCAACGCCCGCGGGCATTCCGGCCGGCTTCCGTCTCGGAGCCGGCTCCGGTCCGGAGTGCCGGTTTCCGTCCGGGGGGCTGCTCTGCTATGGCGTGGGTCATGTCCATCATCGGGCCGGCAATGGTCTTATCTCTCTCCGAAGGCCACAGCCCCGAGCCGCCCCGGCAGCCTTGCCGGAGGGGGCCGCGCCGATGAGCGAAACCATGGCCCACGGCCAGCAGATCCTGAACGGCGCCATCGACCCCGCCATCATCAGCTTCGACCTGGAAGGCCGGATCACCAGCTGGAGCGAGGGCGCCCGGCACATCCTCGGCTGGACCGAGGCGGAGATGCTCGGCGCCCCGGCCGACCGGATCTTCACGCCGGAGGATGTGGCCGGCGGCAGGCCTGCCCTCGAGCGGGACGAGGCCCTCCGCACGGGGCGCGGCCGCGACGAGCGCTGGCATGTCCGCGCCGACGGCTCGCGGGTTTTCACCCAGGGCGAGATGATGGTGCTGCGCGCCGGGACGGGCGCCGCCTCCGGCTTCATCAAGACCCTGCGCGACCGCGGCGGACAGCGGCGGGTGGACCGGCCCCTGCGCGGCAGCCAGGACTGGGCCGCGGCCGCCCTCGGGACGGGGCTGGTCGGCTTCTTCGACTGGGATGTGGCGGCCGGCCTGGTCCGGGCCGATGAACGCTTCGCCACGCTCCATGGCCTGGATGCAGCCCGGCTGGCCGAGGGCATGCCGCTGGCGCAGGTGCTGGCGGCGGTCCATCCTGAGGACCGGGTTTCCGCCGAGAGGCTCTCCGCCACCCTGGCCGGGCGCGGGGAGTACACCAGGCAGTTCCGCGTCGTGCCCGGGGCGGGAAAGGCCCGCAGCGTCCTCATGCGCGGCCGCTGCTACGAATGGGACGGCAAGCAGGCCCTGCGCTTCACCGGCATCGTCATCGACATCTCGGCCGCCCTGGACGCCCAGGAGGCGCTGCGGGCGAGCGAGGCGTTCAACCGCCAGGTGCTGGCCAGCTCCCCCGACTGCATCAAGGTCCTCGATCTCGACGGCACGCTGCGCTTCATGAGCGAAGGCGGGCTCCGGGCCATGGAGATCGACGATTTCGCCGCCTTCAAGGGATGCCACTGGCCGGATTTCTGCCATGGCTACGAACGGGGTGCGCTCCAGGCGGCGCTGGCCACCGCCAGGGCCGGCGGCCGGGGCCACTTCCAGGGCTATGCCGACACCGTGAAGGGCAACCGCCGCTACTGGGACGTGGTGGTGACGCCGATGCTGGATGCCGGGGGCCGGCCGGACCGGCTGCTGGCGATCTCCCGCGACGTGACGGAGGCGCGGGCCGCCGGCGAGCGGATCGGGCTGGCGCTGGACACGGGCGTCGTGCTGGGCACCTGGGTGTGGGACGTCGCCCGGGACCAGCTCACCGGCGATGCCCGCTTCGCCGACACCTTCGGCCTCGATCCGGAGGCCCTGACGACAGGCCTCGCGCTGCGCGCGGCCGCCGCGGCGATCCACCCCGATGATCTGGCCCAGGTCGCGGAGCGGGTCGGGCAGGCCGTGTCGCGGGGCGGGCCGTATCGCGCCGAGTACCGCGTCCGCCGGCCCGACGGGTCCTGGCGGTGGATCGAGGCGAATGGCCATTGCGAGCTGGATCCGGCCGGGGAACCCAGGCGCTTTCCGGGCATCCTGATCGACATCGACAGCCGCAAGCGGCAGGAGCTGCGCCAGGCCGCGCTGATCGAGCTCGGCGATCATCTCCGCGGCCTCAGCCATCCGGCCGCCATCGCCGCCGCGGCATCGCAGGTTCTCGGCGCGGCGCTGCAGGTGTCGCGGGCGGGCTATGGCAGCGTCGATGCCGCCCGCGAGGTGATCGAGATAGAGCCCGACTGGTGCGCCGGCCCGGGGATCGCATCGGTCGCCGGGCGGCACGCCTTCCGGGATTTCGGCTCCTACATCGACGACCTCAAGCGCAACGAGGTCGTCGCCATCCCCGATGTGCGGCAGGACCCCCGGACCGGCGCGGGCGTGGCGCGGCTCGGTGCCCTGCAAATACGGGCGCTGCTCAACGTGCCGCTGATGAAGGACGGGCGGCTGGCGGCCGTTGTCCTCGCCCACACGGACGCCGAACACCCCTGGACGGAGGAGGAGGTCGCTTTCGCCCGCGCCGTGGCGGACCGCACCTGGGCCGCCATGGAGCAGGCCCGGGCCGGGGCGGAGCTGCAGCGGATCAACGAGACGCTGGAGCAGCAGGTGGCCAGGCGCACCCAGGAGCGCGACGGCATCTGGAACGCCTCGCAGGACCTGCTCGGCGTCGCCGATGCGCACGGGGTCTGGCTCAGCGTGAATCCGGCCTGGACCGACAAGCTGGGATGGAGCCGCGAGGAGATTCTCGGCCGCACCTCGGAATGGCTGGAGCATCCCGAGGACCGTGCCGCCACCCATGTGGCGGTGATCCGCCTCGCCGGCGGGTCGCGGGTGGCCGATTTCGAGAACCGCTTCCGGACCCGGAACGGCGGCTACCGCAGCTTCTCCTGGGTCGCGGTGCCGGTCGAGGGCAAGCTCTTCTGCTCCGCCCGCGACATCACCGAGCAGAAGCTCGCGGCCGAGCGGCTGGCACGGGCCGAGGAAGCGCTGCGGCAGAGCCAGAAGATGGAGGCGGTCGGCCAGCTCACCGGCGGCGTCGCGCACGACTTCAACAACCTCCTGACCGGCATCACCGGCAGCCTGGAGCTGATGAGCCTGCGCATCGGGCAGGGGCGGATCAGCGAGCTGGAGCACTATGTGGCGGCGGCGCAGGGCGCGGCCAGGCGCGCCGCCGCCCTGACGCACCGGCTGCTCGCCTTCTCGCGCCGCCAGACCCTCGCGCCGAGCCCGACGAACATCAACCGCCTCGTCGCCGGCATGGAGGAGCTGATCCGCCGCACGGTGGGGCCGGAGATCGAGGTCGAGGTCGTCGGCGCCGCGGGCCTGTGGCCGGCCCTGATCGATGCCAACCAGCTCGAGAACGCGCTGCTGAACCTGTGCATCAACGCGCGGGACGCCATGCCCGAGGGCGGGCGCATCACCATCGAGACGGCGAACCGGTGGCTGGACGAGCGGGCGATCCGGGAGCAGGACCTGGCGCCCGGGCAGTATCTCTCGCTCTGCGTCACCGACACCGGAACGGGCATGGCGCCCGAGGTCATCGAACGCGCCTTCGACCCCTTCTTCACCACCAAGCCCCTCGGCCAGGGGACCGGGCTGGGGCTCTCGATGATCTACGGCTTCGTCCGGCAGTCGGGCGGGCAGGTGCGGATCTACTCCGAGCCCGGCCAGGGCACGACCATGTGCCTCTACCTCCCGCGCCATCACGGCCCGGGGGAGGAGAGCGCGAGGCCGGACCTGCCCTCCGCCGCCCCGGGCGCCGGGAAGGGCGAGGCCGTGCTGGTGGTCGATGACGAGGCCACCATCCGGCAGCTCATCTCCGAGGTGCTGGAGGAGCTGGGTTACGCCGTGCTCGAAGCGGAGGATGGCGCCGGCGGCCTCGGCATCCTCCAGTCCGATGCGCGCATCGACCTCCTGGTCACCGATGTCGGCCTGACGGGCGGCATGAACGGGCGGCAGATGGCCGATGCGGCACGGCTCGCCCGGCCGGATCTGAAGGTGCTCTTCATCACCGGATATGCCGAGAACGCGGTGATGGGAAGCAGGCCGCTGGAGGCCGGCATGCACGTGCTCACCAAGCCTTTCGCGATGGACATCCTCGCGCACCGGGTCACGACGTTGATCGCCGGCGGCTAGCCGGCGCGGAGGCCGCGGGCGCCCGGCCCGGAGGAAGCGCCTTGCCGTTTCCCTGGTGACAAGGCCAAGGCCGGTTGCTAGCCAGGCCGGGCCATGCCGCGCTCAGCCCGCCTGATGCTTCGTCTTCTGGCCGTGCTCCTGCTGGCGCAGTGGAGCGGCGGGCTGCCGGCGCATCTGCGCGCCATGGCCGCCATGGGCGAGGCGGTGGTCATCTGCTCGCCGGATGGCACCTACACCCTGCACCTCGGTGCGGATGGCAGGCCGGCGAAGCCGGCCCCGGCAACGGCCATATGCTGCCTGCTCTGCCAGACGCCGGCAGGAGGAGACCTGGCGCCGCCGCCGGCCCTGCCGACGCCGCGCAACGTGGCCGCGCCGGAAATGGCCATGGCCGCGGCCGTGCGCGCCTTCTCCTTCCGGCCGCTGCCCCGCACCCAGCATTCGCGCGCTCCGCCGGTCTCCTGAAGCCCTGGCCGCCTGCCGGCCGAGCCTTCCCGCATCTTCAGGAGATCTTCCATGTCCATTCTGCCCCCCGGGCGGATCGGCGCGGCCGCGTGCGGCTGCGCCGGCCTCTCCGCCCTTCATCCTGCGCCCCGCCCCATGGACCGGAGGGAGGGGGCATGACCGTCGATCCCCGCCCCGCCGCCTCCCCGGCCGTGGAGCTCAAGGCCTTCATCGCCCGCCTGCACTTCTATGTCGGGCTGTTCGTCGGGCCCTTCCTGCTGGCCGCTGCCCTGACGGGGGTGCTCTACGTCCTGACGCCGCAGTTGGAGGAAGCCCTGTACCGCCAGGCGCTGCGGACGGATTCCGCGGGACCTGCACGGAGCCTCGCCGCCCAGGCCGAAGCGGCCCGCGCCATCGCCGGCCCCGATGCGCGCCTGTTCGCCGTGCGCCCCGCGGCCGCTCCTGGCCAGACCACGCGCGTCATGTTCGCGGAACCGCAGCTCGGCGCATCCGAGAGCCGCGCCATCTTCGTGGATCCGGCGACCCTCGCCGTGAAGGGCGACCTCGTCGTCTATGGCACCAGCGGCATCCTGCCGTTCCGCACCACCCTCGACCATCTGCACCGCGACCTCCTGCTCGGCGAGCCGGGGCGCTACTACAGCGAGCTCGCCGCGTCCTGGCTCTGGGTGGCGACGCTGGGCGGCGTGCTTCTCTGGGCCTGGCGGCGTACCGGCCGGCTGTCCCGGAAGGCCCCGCAGAATGCCCGCCTGCGCACCCGCCGGCTGCACGGGCTGATCGGCGTGTCGCTCTCTCTCGGCCTGCTGTTCCTCTCGGCGACCGGCCTCACCTGGTCGCAATGGGCGGGCGGGCGGATCGACGCGCTGCGCGGCGGGCTGGGCTGGGTCACGCCCTCCGTCTCGCTGAACCTCGATGCGGCGGCCGCGCCTGCGATGGGCGACCATGCCCACCACCTTGCGGGTGCGCCCCCCGGCGTGGCTGGACAGGATACGACGGGGCATCTGGATGCCGTGCTGGCCGCCGCCCTGGCGGCGGGAATCGACTCCCCCATGGTGGAAATCCGCCTGCCGCGGCCCGGCGGCGCATGGCTGGTGCGGGAATACGACCGCTCCTGGCCCACCCAGGTGGACAGCCTCGCCATCGATCCGCGCACGATGCAGGTGACAAGCCGCGCGGATTTCGCGGGCTTCCCCCTGGTCGCCAAGCTGATCCGCTGGGGCATCGACATGCACATGGGGATCCTCTTCGGCGTGGCGAATCAGATCCTGATGGCGGCGCTGGGCATCGGCCTGATGGGGGCGGCCCTCCATGGCTACCGCATCTGGTGGCAGAACCGCCCTGCGCCGGGCGCGCTGCCGCGCAGCCTGGTCCAGAGCTGGTGCCGGTTGCCGCCGCGGACGCAAATCATCGTGGCCCTGGCCATGGCGGCGCTGGGATGGGCCCTGCCGGTGGCCGGGCTCAGCCTGGCCGCCTTCCTGGCTGTGGATGTCCTGCGCTGGCGCCTTGCACGGACATCGGCACGCTCCCTGGCGGCCGAATAGCGCCGGAGGCAGGGCGCGCGGGGCCCACCCCCGGGCGCCCTGCGCGGCACCTTGCGCGGCACCTTGCGGAGCCCCTGCGGAGCGCGGCCTGCTCCTACCCGCTGCCTGGCGGCTCCTCCCCGGGCGTCGCGCCGCACGGGCCGCTCGCGGAGAACACGGCCGCGTCGCCGCCCAGCGCCAGGGTCAGGCGGGCGGCCTCGCGGAACACCAGGCCGCGGATGCCGGCCAGCCGCTCCGCCTCCGAGAAGCGCGTGGCGGTGCCGGCGACGCACAATGCCCCGGCCAGCCGCTGCCCGGCGCCGAAGACCGGCGCCGCCACGGCCGCCAGCTCGGGGTCGCGCTCGCCGATCGTGGCGGCGACGAAGGCGGGCTCCAGGGCGCCGGGCCCGGCTGCCCCGAAATGCCTCAGGATCCGCCCCGCCGCACCGCGGTCGATCGGCAGCAGCGAGCCCACCGGGATGTGGTCGCGCACCTGCCGCCAGCCATCGACACGCATCAGGCACAGCCGCCGGTCGCCCTGCCGGATGTAGAAGGAGGCGCTCTCCCCCGTCTCCTGCGCCAGCACCCGCAGCGCCGGCGCCAGCGCGCCGTTGAGATCGACGGAGCGCTCATAGAGGCCGCCGAGGCGATAGAGGGCGGGGCCGAGGCCGTAGCGCCCATCCTCGTGCCGCAGCGCGAAGCGATGCTGGATCAGCGTCGCCATGATGCGGGAGAGCGCGCTCTTGTAGAGGCCGGTGCGGCGGGACAGCTCCCCGAGCGTCAGCCCGCGCTCGCCCTCGCCATAGGCCAGCAGAACGCGCAGCGCCCGGTCCACCGCCGCGATGCCCCCCGCCTCGCCCGCCTCGGGCGGCTTCGCGGGGTCGTGCGGGCCCGGGAATGACTTGACAGCCATGGCAGGGAGTCCGAACCTGAAAAAGTGGAATGGCCGTCCTGTTGAATAGGACGCCATGCCCAGGCTGTAAAGCGGGCCGCAGAGCCCGGCGCGAAGGATTGGGGAAACACTGCCGGCCAAGCCCGCGGGCCCGCGCGAAGGGCCCGCTTCCGTGCCCCGGCGCCACTCGCCCCGGAGCCACCGCGCTCCGGCCGATGGACCGGCACGGGCTTCGCCGCGCCAGACAGGGAAGGACACGCCGCATGAACATCATCGCAGGCAGGCGCGCGCTTGGCGCGGGCATGCTGGGCCTCGCCGGGCTGGCCGCCGCGCGGCCGGCCACGGCCTTCGTCGGGCCGCGGCCCGAATGCCTGGCCCCCTCCGCCCCGGGCGGCGGTTGGGACTTCACCTGCCGCACGGTGGGGCGGCTGATGCAGGAATTGCAGGTCGTTGACCAGCCGGTGCAGGTGTCGAACATGCCGGGGGCGGTGGGCGCCGTCGCCTTCGCCAACGTCACCAGCCGCCGCGCCGCCGACCACAACCTGTTCGTCGCCACCAGCACGGTGGGGCTGACGCAGATCGCGCAGCGCCGCTATCCGGGGGACATCGACCGCGTCCGCTGGCTGGCCATGCTGGGGGCGGATACGGGGGTGATCCTGGTCCGCGCCGATTCCCGCTTCAGGACGCTGGCCGACTTCCTCGGCGCGCTGAAGAGCGACCCGGGCGGCATCGTCACCGGCGGCTCCAGCAGCCTCGGCGGCTACGACCATCTCCGCCTGCTGCTGCTGGCGCAGAAGGCCGGCATTCCCGCCGCCGACCTGAAGCGCTTCCGCTGGATCCACTACGATGGCGGCGGGCCGGCGGTGACGCAGATGCTGGGCGGGCATGTCGAGGTCGTCTCGACCGACCTGGCCGAGATCGCCGGCTTCGTCGAGGCGGGGCAGATCCGCGTCCTCGGCGCCATGGCCGAGGCGCGGCTGGCCGGCGCCTTCGCCGACATCCCGACCGCGCGCGAGCAGGGCTACGACGTGGTGGGGCTGAACTGGCGCGGCTTCTACACCGGCGGCCGCGTCAGCGACGAGCACTACAACGCCATGATCGCCGGGCTGAAGCGCGTCTATGACAGCGAGGGCTGGAAGGAGGCCGCGCGGCGCTCCGGGCTGCAGCCCGTCTGGCGCTCGGGGCCGGAATTCGAGCGCTTCGTGGCCGGCATGGTGTCCGAGCTGCGCGGCCTGTCCCAGGAAATCGGCATCATCTCATGAGCGACCGGATCGTGGGCGTGCTGCTGGCGCTCTTCGCCGGCTGGTACGGCTGGGAGGCGGGGTCCTACAGCGTCGGCTTCGGCGACCCGATGGGCCCCGCCCTGTTCCCCGAGGCCCTGGCCCCGCCGATCGGCCTGCTCGGCCTCTACCTGGCCCTGCGCCCCGATCCCGAGCCGGAATGGTCGAGCGGGCGATACCTGCTCGCGCAGCTGGCCACCGTGGCGGCGCTGGTGGCCTATGCGCTGCTGCTGCAGCCGCTGGGCTTCATCCTGGCCACGCTGCTGCTGGTGGCCTGCCTGACCGCCATGCTGGGCGCGCGGCTGCCGCAGGCGCTGATGGGCGGGGCGGCCACCAGCCTCGGCTTCTTCGCGCTCTTCGACTGGTTCCTGGGCATCCCGCTGCCGCCCGGCCTCGCCTTCGGAGGATAGGGCGCGATGGACACCCTCTTCTCCCTCGCGCACGGCTTCACCGTCGCGACGCAGCCGGTGAACCTGCTGGTGGCCTTCATCGGCTGCTTCGTCGGCACGGTGATCGGCGCCCTGCCGGGCATCGGGCCGGTGAACGGCATCGCCATCCTCATCCCGCTGGCCTTCAGCCTGGACCTCTCGCCCGTCTCGGCGCTGATCCTGCTGACCAGCGTGTATTACGGCAGCATGTTCGGCGGGCGCATCGCCAGCATCCTGCTCAACATCCCGGGCGATTCCTCCGCCGTCGTCACCTGCATCGACGGCTTCCCCATGGCGAAGAAGGGGCTCGCGGCCGATGCGCTGGCGATCTCCGCCATCTCCTCCTTCGCCGGCGGCACGCTGGCGACCATCGGGCTGACGGTGCTGGCGCCCACCCTGGCCATGGCCGCCATCCATTTCGGCCCGCGCGAATACTTCGCCCTCTATGTCATGGCCATCGTCATCGTCGGCGGCATTGCCACCGGCAACCCGGCCAAGACGCTGGTGGCCGGGCTGCTGGGCCTGGCCATCGGCACGGTGGGCATCGACCCGGCCACCGGCATCCCGCGCTTCACCTTCGGCGCCTACGAGCTGTACGAGGGCATCGACTTCGTCATCGTGGCGATCGGCCTCTTCGCCATCAGCGAGTTCCTCGTCTACATCGAGCAGCGGCGGTCCGGCCCGGTCGAGCAGGTGCCGGTGGGGCGGCGCAGCACGGCGCTGCGCCGGCTGACCTACCCCGCCACCTCGCTGCGCGCCGGGCTGCTCGGCTTCGTCATCGGCGTGCTGCCGGGCGCCGGCGCCACCCTGGCCAGCTTCATGGGCTACGCGCTGGAGAAGCGTGTCTCCGACAAGGACGGCACCTTCGGCAAGGGCGACCCGCGCGGCGTCGCTGCCCCCGAGGCGGCGGACAACGCCGCGGCCGGCGGCAGCCTGGTGCCGATGCTCACCCTCGGCGTGCCGGGCAGCGGCACCACGGCCATCATGCTCGGCATGCTCGTCACGCTGAACGTGCAGCCGGGGCCGCTGCTGTTCCAGCAGCAGCCGGAGATCGTCTGGGGGCTGGTGGCGGCGCTCTATGTCAGCAACGTCATCCTGCTGGTGCTGAACATCCCGCTGGTCGGCCTCTTCGCGAAGCTGCTCACCGTGCCGCCGCACTACCTGATGCCGGGTGTCGTCACCGTCAGCTTCCTCGGCGTCTACTCGGTCAACCAGAATTCCTTCGACCTGCTGATGATGGTGGGCTTCGGCGTGTTCGGCTACCTGCTGCGCAAGCTCGGCATCCCGCTCGTGCCGGTGGTGCTCGGCATCATCCTCGGCACGCCGATGGAGCAGAGCCTGCGCCGCGCCATGGCCGCGAGCGGCGGCGATGTCTGGACGCTCCTCGAAAGCCCGCTCGCCCTCGCCCTGCACGCCGTCACCGCCTGCATGATCCTTGTCGCCATCGTCCGGGAAGCCCGCCGCCGCCATGGCGAGGCCGCCGCCGCGCGCGGCGCGTGAACGCGCCCTTCCCGCCCCAGAAACGGAGTCGCCCCGCATGTCCGATCTTCCCAGCCACATCGAGATCTTCGAGGAAGGCCCGCGCGAGGGCTTCCAGATCGAGGCCGGCCCCATCGCGAGCGCGGACAAGATCGCGCTGATCGACGCGCTCTCCGGCACCGGCATACGCCACATCCAGATCTGCTCCTTCGTCTCGCCCAGGCTGGTGCCGGGCTGGGCCGACGCGGAGGCGGTGGCCGCCGGCTTCACCCCGAAGCCCGGCGTCGCCTACAACGCGCTGTGGTTCAACGAGGCGGGGCTGAAGCGCGCCCTGGCCTTCCGCGACCGGCTGAGCATGACCGGCTCCATCTCCCTCGCCGCCTCCGAGGCCTTCTCCCGCCGCAACCTCAACCGCGACAGGGCCGGCAACATTGAGGCGATGCGGCGGCAGACGGCGGCCCATCTCGCCGCCGGCATCCCGGTCGGGCGCGTCGGCGTGATGGCGGCCTTCGGCTGCAACTTCGCCGGCGACATCACCCCGGAGCAGGTGGTGCAGACGGTGGCCGACGGGCTCGCCATCGCCGCCGAGCACGGCCAGGCGATCCACGACCTCTCGCTCGCCGACACGATGGGCTGGGCGACGCCGGCGCGGATCGAGCGGGTGGTGGGGGCGGTGCGCGGGCGCTGGCCGGAGCTGACCCTGCGGCTGCACCTGCACGACACGCGCGGCCTCGGCATCGCCAACGCCATGGCGGGGCTGCGGCTCGGCGTCGCGCGCTACGATTCCACCGTGGGCGGCCTGGGCGGCTGCCCCTTCGCCGCGCACAAGGGCGCACCCGGCAACATCGCCACGGAGGAGCTGGTGCTGCTCTGCGAGGAGATGGGCATCGCCACGGGCATCGACGCCGACGCGCTGATCGCGGCGGGGCACCTGGCCGAGCGCATCGTCGGCCACACCCTGCCGAGCGCCGCGCTGCGCGGCGGCAGCCTGGCTGCCTTCCGGGCGCGCGCCGCATGAGCGGCCCGCTCCCGCTCGCAGGGCTGCGCGTGCTGGAATTCAGCCACACCATCATGGGCCCCTGCGCCGGGCTGCTGCTGGCCGACATGGGGGCCGACGTGGTGAAGGTGGAGCCCGCGCCCGATGGCGACCGGACGCGGCGCCTGCCCGGCTTCGCCGCCGGCTTCTTCGCCACCTTCAACCGCAACAAGCGCAGCATCGCGCTGGACCTCAAGCACCCCGAGGGGCGCGCCACCCTGCACCGGCTCGTGGCGGACGCCGACATCGTGCTGGAGAACTATGGCCCCGGCACCATGGAGCGGCTGGGCTGCGGCTGGGAGGATCTGCACCGCCTCAATCCCCGCCTGATCTACCTGGCGCTGAAGGGCTACCTCGGCGGCCCCTACGGCAACCGCCCGGCGCTGGACGAGGTGGTGCAGTTCCAGACCGGCCTCGCCTACATGACCGGCCCGCCCGGCCAGCCCCTGCGCGCGGGCGCCTCCGTCATCGACATCCTCGGCGCCGTCTTCGGCGTGACCGGCGTGCTGGCCGCGCTGCGCGAGCGGGAGCGGACAGGCGAAGGCCAGCGCGTGGGCAGCGCGCTGTTCGAATCCGCCGCCTTCCTGATGGGCTCGCACATCGCCGGCGGCGCCGCCATGGGCGAGCCGCCGCCGCCGATGCCGGCCCGCCGCGGTGCGTGGGGCATCTACGACGTGTTCCAGGCAAGCTGCGGCACGCAGCTCTTCATCGGCGTCACGAGCGACGCGCAGTGGGAGCGCTTCTGCGCCGCCTTCGGCCTGGAGGAGCTGGCGGGGGATCCGCGCCTCGCCACCAACGCGCAGCGGGTGCGGGAACGCGCCTGGCTGCTGCCCGCCCTGCAGGCGGCGGTCGGCGCCCTGGAATTCGGCGCGGCCACGCAGCGCTGCGCGGCGGCCGAGGTGTCCTGGTCGCCGGTCGGCAGGCCGGGGGACCTGCTGCAGGACCCCCATCTCACCGCCAGCGGCGGCCTGCTCTCCACCGCCATCGCCGCGCTGGGCGGCGGGCCGGAGGTGCCGCTGCCCGCCCTGCCGCTGGAGTTCGGCGAGGCGCGCAGCCGCGCCCCGCTGCGGCGGCAGCCACCCAGGATCGGCGAGCACACGCGGGAGGTGCTGCTGGCGGCCGGCCTGCCCGGCGAGCGGATCGCGGCACTCCAGCAGGCCGGCGTGCTGGCCGACGCGGCGGCGCCGGCGCGGCTGCAGCAGGCCTGACAGGGCGCCAGGGGCGTGGCCCTGCTGCTAACGGCCGCAGGCCGGGATTTCCGCCCCGGCCGCCTGGTCCGCGGATGCCAGCGCCAGGAGATCCTCCACGTTGCGGCTCAGCTGCTGCCAGGCGAGGGACAGGCCGAGAATCTGCTCGGCCTCCTCGCGCTTCGCCTGGCTCAGCTGGCCTTCGGCGCGGAGGCGCTCGACGAGCCTGCCCACCTCCTGCGCCAGCGCGTCGAAGCGGCTGGCCGCCGGCGGAGGCTTGCCGCAGGTGAGCGCCTGGCCGGCCTCGTACAGGAAGCGCTCCGCTTCTCCCGCGGCCTGCCGCACCGGCGCGGCCATGGCCTCCCGGACCGCATCCGGCAATGGCCGCGCGCTGAGGCGGTCGGCCATCGCCAGCGTGTACCACAGCCGCTCCACCTGGTTCAGGAGGGAGGACAGAAGGACGTATTGCTCCTGCTTCCGCCGCAGGCGTGTCTGCCGCGACATGGAGCCGGCCAGGGCCAGCTCGCGCGCGATGCGGGCGTGCAGCGGATGCAGGTCCCGCTCATCCTGCGACAGCAGCTTGTCCATGCAGGCGCTCAGCAGCGCGCCGCAGCCGGCCAGGGCCTGCACCAGATGCTGCTCGGCCGCGCGGTGGGCCTGGCGGGGGAGGACCAGCACGCTGGCCAGCGCGCCGGCGGCCGCGCCGAGGCCGATGGCGGCGATCTTGAGCAACCCGTCCTCGACCAGCTCCGTGCCCGGGGCGACGGTCAGGACGGCAACGGGTACCAGGCCGTAGTTGAGTTGCGGCCTGACGCCGGCGATCAGGCTCATGATCGCGACCCCCGTCACCAGGGAGAGGATCGTCCGCCACGCGCCGGTGCCGATCACCGACACGCAGAGCAGCGCCAGGAGGGCGCCCAGCACGGCACCCTGGACCCGGTCCATCGCCGCCGTCAGGGTGCCGCCGATGCTGCCCTGGATGACGAACAGCGCCGAGAACACGGCCCAGGACGGTTCCGGCAGATGCAGCCACAGGGCGGCCGCGTAGGTGACCAGGACCGCCAGGACCGTCTGCACCGCCAGGCGGGCCGGGTCCCCCCGGATCAGGCCCAACCCCCGCGCGCAGGAGCCGAGGATGCGGGGCCAGCGGAGGCGGCGCTGCCCGGAGGATGCTGAGGGGCCCTTCATGAGGCCGCAACCGCCAGGCCCGGACTTTGTTCCTCGGCCCTGCGCTCCGCGTCCGGGCGGTCCGGCCACGCAGCGAGGCGGACGGCGGCCCTGGAGCCCCGCCGCAGCGCCCGGCAGTCCGGAAACGGCAATCGATCCGGTCGATCGCGTCAATCGGAAAAAATCGTTTCTATCGATCCCATGCCGCGCATAACCTTCCCCCAAAACACCTGGGAGGAAGTCAAGACCATGGACACGAATGTGGGCGGTCCGCTGGGCTGCCCTATGAAGAAGCCGGCCGCCATGCGGGCCCTGCTGGGCCGGACCAACCGGGACTGGTGGCCGAACCAGCTCTCCCTCGACATGCTTCACCAGAAGGGTCTGCACGGCAACCCGATGGGCGAGGACTTCGATTACGCGAAGGAATTCCTCTCCCTCGACTACGCGGCGGTGAAGAGGGACCTGCACGCGCTGATGACCGACAGCCAGCCCTGGTGGCCGGCCGATTACGGCCATTACGGGCCGTTCTTCATCCGCATGGCCTGGCACAGCGCCGGCACCTACCGCACCGGCGATGGCCGCGGCGGCTCCTCCTCCGGCTCGCAGCGCTTCGCGCCGCTGAACAGCTGGCCGGACAACGCCAACCTTGACAAGGCGCGGCGCCTGCTCTGGCCCGTCAAGCAGAAATACGGCCGCAAGCTTTCCTGGGCCGACCTGATGATCCTGGCCGGCAATGTCGCCATCGAATCGATGGGCGGGCCGGTCTTCGGCTTCGGCGGCGGGCGCGAGGACGTGTTCGAGCCGGAGAAGGACATCTACTGGGGCACCGAGGAGGAATGGCTGGGCGATACCCGCATCACCGAGGAGAAGGTGCTGGAGAGCCCGCTGGCCGCCATCCAGATGGGGCTGATCTACGTCAACCCGGAAGGCCCGGGCGGCGAGCCGGACCCGGTCCGCTCGGGCCGCGACATCCGCGAGACCTTCGCCCGCATGGGCATGAACGACGAGGAGACCGTGGCCCTCACCGCCGGCGGCCACACCTTCGGCAAGTGCCACGGCGCGGGCGACGCCTCCAAGGTGGGCGCGGAGCCGGAGGGGGCGGACATCGCGCAGCAGGGCCTCGGCTGGCAGAGCGGGCATGAGACCGGCATCGGCGACCACACCATCACCAGCGGCCTGGAAGGCGCCTGGACGCCGAACCCCATCCGGTGGGATGGCGGCTACTTCCACATGCTGCTCGACTACGAATACGAGCTGGTGACCAGCCCCGCCGGCGCCAAGCAGTGGCAGCCCATCAACCCGGCGCCCGAGGACATGGCACCGGGCGCGCACAGCCCCCACCGCCGCGTGCCGACGATGATGACGACCGCCGACATGGCGATGCGGGAGGACCCCGCCTACCGCAGGATCTCCGAGCGCTTCCGCGACCACCCGGAGCAGTTCGCCGATGCCTTCGCCCGCGCCTGGTTCAAGCTGTGCCACCGCGACATGGGCCCCAAGGCGCGATACCTGGGCCCGGAGGTTCCGGCCGAGGACCTGATCTGGCAGGACCCCATCCCGAAGGCGGATTACGCGCCGATCGACGCCGCCGATGTCGCCGCCCTGAAGCGGCAGATCCTGGCCTCCGGCCTCACCATCCCGGAGCTGGTGGCGACCGCCTGGGCCTCGGCCTCGACCTATCGCGGCTCGGACCATCGCGGCGGCGCCAATGGTGGGCGCATCCGGCTGGCGCCGCAGAAGGACTGGGAGGTGAACGAGCCCGAGCGGCTCGCCCGCGTGCTGGGCGTGCTGGAGGGCATCAAGGCCGGGTTCGACGCCGCGGCGCCGGGCGGCAAGAAGGTGTCCATCGCCGACCTCATCGTGCTCGGCGGCACGGCCGCGGTCGAGCAGGCGGCGCGCGATGCCGGCCATGACGTGGCGGTGCCCTTCACCCCCGGCCGCACCGACGCCTCGGCCGAGCAGACGGACGTGGAGAACTTCAAGCCGCTGGAGCCGCGGGCGGATGGCTTCCGCAACTACCTCCAGGTCGCGTTCAACGTGCCCACCGAGGAGCTGCTGCTCGACCGCGCCCAGCTCCTGACGCTGAGCGCGCCGGAGATGACCGTCCTGGTCGGCGGGCTGCGCGTGCTGGGCATCAACCATGGCGGGCGCAAGGAAGGCGTGCTGACCGAGCGCCCCGGCCAGCTCACCAACGACTTCTTCGTCAACCTGCTGGACATGGGCACGGCGTGGAAGATGGTGGACGGGCACGCGGACGATGTCTTCGTCGGCACCTGCCGCAAGACCCATGTGGAGAAGTGGACGGCGACGCGGACGGATCTCGTCTTCGGCTCCAACTCGCAGCTCCGGGCATTGTCCGAGGTGTACGCGGCGGCCGATGCGGGCCGGAAGTTCGTGGACGACTTCATCGCCGCCTGGAACAAGGTGATGAACGCCGACCGCTTCGACCTGGTCCGGCGCTGACCGCCCGGGCGCCTGCCCGGCGGTGAGACGCCCCGTCCTGCCGCGGCGCCGGAACGCCACGGCAGGAAGGGCGCCATGCGGAAGGAGGAGGCCGATGCACCGGCGTGATGTCGATCTGCTGGACCCGGGGCGGGCCTACTGGGTGCCGGCGGTGGTGGCGCCCGAGCGGAACTGGGCGGGCGCGCCCGGCTGCCGCAAGGGCGCCCGCTACCTGGTGAACCGGGAAACCCTGCGGCCCAGCCGGGACGAGTTCGAGCCCTTCGACAGCGAGGCCAGCTGCCTGCGCTGGATCATGCACAACCGCGCCGATCTCAACCGCACGCTCCCGGGCGCCAGGATCCGCGCGGTTCCGCTGGGCCGCTGGCTTCTCGGCCTGGACTGAGCGGGGCGGCCCGCGCGGCGGTCAGCCGGTGGCCTGCGGCTGGCCGTGGCTGGCCGCCGGTTCCGGCTTCATGCTGCCGGTGCGCTGGCGCCGCAGATGCCAGGCGAAGGCTTCCTCCAGCAGGTGCGGCGTATGGCCGCCGCGCTCGCGGGCCGCGCGGTCCGCGTAATCCTGCAGGGCATCGCGGTAATCCGGATGGGCGCAGCGGGCGATGACCGTCCGTGCCCGCTCGCGCGGGGCCAGGCCGCGCAGGTCGGCGAGGCCGTTCTCGGTCACCAGGATGTCCACGTCGTGCTCGGTGTGGTCCACATGCGTCACCATGGGCACGATGGTGGAAATGCCGCCGCCCTTCGCCGTGGAGCGCGCGACGAAGACCGACATGTAGGCGTTGCGCGCGAAGTCGCCGGAGCCGCCGATGCCGTTCATCATGTGGGTGCCGTCCACATGCGTGGAGTTGACGTTGCCGTAGATGTCGCATTCCAGCGCCGTGTTGATGCCGATGATGCCGAGGCGCCGGATCACCTCCGGATGGTTGCTGATCTCCTGCGGCCGCAGCACCATGCGCTGCTTGTAGCCTTCGAGGCCGGCGTTGAAGCGCTTCGTCATCTCCGGCCCCAGCGTGATCGAGGAGGCGGAGGCGAAGGCCAGCTTGCCGGAGTCGAACAACGCGATCGTGCTGTCCTGCAGCACCTCGCTGTACATGCGCAGGTCGCGGAACGGGCTGTTGATGAGGCCGTGCATGACCGCGTTGGCGATGGTCCCAATGCCGGCCTGCAGCGGCGCCAGGCTCATGCCGAGGCGGCCCTGCTTCACCTCCTGCTTCAGGAACTCGATCAGGTGGCCGGCGATGGTGTCCGTCTCGGCATCCGGCGGCTCGTTGGCGGACGGGCTGTCGCTCTGCTCGGTGAAGACGATGGCGGCGATCTTGGTCGGCTCGATCGGGATGTAGGGCAGGCCGGGGCGGCTGTCGCAGGCCAGCACCGGCACCGGCTCCCGGTGCGGGCGGCGGGTCGGGATGTAGATGTCGTGCAGCCCCTCCAGCGCCAGGGGCTGGCTGAGGTTGATCTCGACGATCACCTTCTCCGCCAGGATGGCGAAGGTCGCGGTGTTGCCGACGGAGGTGGTGGGCACCACCCCGCCATCCTCGCGGATCGCGACGGCCTCCACGATGGCGTAGTCGATCGGGCCCATCTGCCGGGAACGCAGCTGCTCGACCGTTTCCGACAGGTGCTGGTCGATGAACATCACCTCGCCGCGGTTGATGGCGCCGCGCAGCACCGGGTCCACCTGGAAGGGCAGCCGGCGGCGCAGCACCCCGGCCTCCGTCAGCCGCCGGTCGATGTCGTTGCCCAGGGAGGCGCCGGTCATCAGGGTGATCTTGAACGGGTCGGCCGCCGCCCGCTCGGCCATGGCCAGCGGGACCGCCTTGGCCTCGCCCGCGCGCGTGAAGCCGCTCATGCCGACCGTCATGCCGTCGCGGATCAGCGCCGCCGCCTGCTCGGCGGTGCAAACCTTGTCGATCAGCGACGGGCGGCGCATGCGGTGATTGTACATGGCGGGAAGGGGCTCCTGGTGACACGCGCCTGCTCTGCCAAGGCATGGCCAGTCAGGCGTGGCCAGTAAAGCACATGGCCCGCCGCCGCGCATTCCGCCGCCGCGCATTCAGCCGCCCTGGCAACAGCGCCGCGGCCGGCACGTTCAACCGGCAGGTCAACCGGCATGATGGAGGGCGGCCCGGATGAAGACGCTGTCGAGGAAGGAGAGCCGGTGAGCGGCCATGGGAGGCCCGGGCGCCTGGCATGGGGGCTGGGCGCGGCGGCCCTGGTGCTGGGCGCCCTGGCGCTCGGCAACCGGGTGGCGGCCCGGCGGGCGGAACGGCGGCATGCCCCGCAGGGACACTTCGTCACGGTCGGCGGCGTCCGGCTCCACTACCTCGACGAGGGCCAGGGCCAGCCGGTGGTCCTGCTGCATGGCAATGGCGCGACCGTCGAGGACTTCCGGGCGAGCGGCGTGCTCGGCGGGCTGGCGCGGCGTTACCGGGTCCTCGCCTTCGACCGGCCCGGCTTCGGCCACAGCGGGCGCCCGCGCGGCACCGTCTGGACGGCCGGCGCGCAGGCGGAGATCCTGCGCAAGGCCCTGCGGCAGCTCGGCATCCACCAGCCGCTCCTGCTGGGCCATTCCTGGGGCGCGCTGGCCGCCCTTGCCATGGCGCTCGACGCGCCGCACGACACGCGGGGCGCCATCCTGCTGTCCGGCTACTATTTCCCGGGCCCGCGGCTGGATGTGCTGCTGCCCTCCCTGTCCGCGCTTCCCCTGCTCGGCGACATCCTGTGCCACACCCTCTCGCCCGTGCTGGGCCGGGCGGTCCTGCCGGCCATGCTGCGCAGGATCTTCGCCCCACGGCCGGTGCCCGCCGCCTTCACGGCCGGGTTTCCCCGGGCGATGGCCCTCCGGCCCGGCCAGCTCCGCGCCAGCGCGGCCGACACGGCCCTCATGCTCCCCGGCGCCGCGGCCCTGCTGCGCCGGCATGGCGATGCGTCGTTCCCCGTCATCCTCCTCGCGGGCGCGGAGGACAGGATGGTGACGACCGACCGCCAGTCGCGCCGGCTGCAGCCGCGCATCCCGGGGAGCGAGCTCCGCATCCTGCCGGGCGAGGGCCACATGA
>NZ_JCACVY010000017.1:0-41088 GCF_058833935.1 Roseomonas sp. TS2
GGCGCCGCCTGCTCCAGCCGTGGCGGCAGGGCCGGTACCGCATCCACCGTGCGCTCGCCCGAGCCGCTCCAGCGGTACCAGCCGGCATAGGCGCCGATGGCCAGCACGGCCCCCACCAGGATGATGGCGCCGGTCGGCACGCCGCGCTCCGGCACCGGCTCGGGGAAGACGAGATCCTTGCCGCGCGGCCCCTGCCCCGCCCCCTCGCGGAAGCGGCGCACCAGGTCCGGCGCGTCCAGCCCCATGGCCTGGGCGTAGCTGCGCACGAAGCCGATGCCATAGGCCGCGCCCGGCAGGTCGGCCACCCGGCCATCCTCCAGCGCCGCGATGTAGCGGCGGTTGATGCGCAGCCGCTCCGCCATCTCCTCCAGGCTGATGCCGAGGGAGAGCCGGGCTTCCCGCAATTCCTCGCCGACACGCAGGGCCTCGGCGGGGTTCTCGTTGGAGCGGTTCGAACGCTTCAGGTCATAGGGCACGTGAAAACACCTATCGCGCGGCGGCAGCCGCGACCAACCGTGACACGATGAAGCGGTCTCCCCACCCCGGCGAAGGGCCGCCGGGGATCATGCTCAGCCGCCGGCGCGGCGCGCCGCAAGGGCCGTCGCGGCCTGGTCCAGCAATTCGGCGATGATCTCGGCGGCGGGCTGCTCCCGCGTCACCAGGCCAACGCTCTGGCCGGCCATCAGGCTGCCATTCTCCACATCGCCATCCACCACGGCGCGGCGCAGGGCGCCCGCCCAGTAGTGCTCGATGTCGAGCTGCGCGGCCTCCTTGTCCAGCTCGCCCGCCTTGAAGCGGCGCACCACCTCGGCCTGGTGCTCCAGGAAGCGGCGGGTGCCCTCGTTCTGCAGGGCGCGGACGGGGATGACGGGGAAGTGCGGGTCGAGCTGCACGGTGGGCAGCGCGTCGCGCGCCGCGCCGCGCAGGAAGGCGCGCTTGAAGTTCGGGTGCGCCACGCACTCGGTGGCGCAGACGAAGCGGGTGCCGAGCTGCACGCCGGCCGCGCCCATCTCCAGATAGGAGAGGATGGCCTCGCCGCGGCCGATGCCGCCCGCCACGAACACGGGCACGTCGCGGATATGCGGCAGGATCTCCTGCGCCAGCACCGTCAGGCTGACCGGGCCGATATGCCCGCCGGCCTCGGAGCCCTCGATCACCAGCGCATCGGCGCCGGAGCGCACCAGCTTCTTGGCGAGCGCCAGAGCGGGGGCGAAGCAGATGACCTTGGCGCCGCCCTCCTTGGCCGCCTTGATGGCGGGGCCGGGCGGGATGCCGCCGGCGAAGACGATGTGGCCGACCTTCGCGTCCAGGCAGACCTGCACCAGCTCCATCAGCTTCGGGTGCATGGTGATCAGGTTGACGCCGAAGGGCTTCTGCGTGAGGGCCTGGGTGGCGGCGATCTCCTCGGCCAGCCGCTCCGGCATCATCGCGCCGCAGGCGATGACGCCGAAGGCGCCGGCATTGGAGAGGGCGGAGACCAGGTTCCGCTCGCTCACCCAGCTCATGGCGCCGCCCAGGATGGCGTGGCGCACGCCCAGGAAGGCGGCGCCACGCGCCATCAGCGCGTCGATCGCCGCCATCTCCGGCCGGGGGCTGCTCTCGGCGCGGGGGCTGTCCAGGGGCGCGTCCACGGGCATCAGCCCTCGGCGTCCAGGCCGTAGGCGGTGTGCAGGGCGCGCACCGCCAGCTCCGTGTACTCGGCGCCGACCAGCACCGAGGTCTTGATCTCCGAGGTGGAGATGACCTGGATGTTGATGCCCTTCTCGGCCAGCGACTTGAACATGGTGGCGGCCACGCCCGCATGGCTGCGCATGCCGATGCCGACGATGGAGATCTTGGCGACATCCGGGTCGGCCAGCATGGCCTCGAAGCCGATGGTGGGGCGCTGCTCCTCCAGCACGGCCTTGGCGCGCGGCAGGTCGGTCTTGCCTACGGTGAAGGTCATGTCCGTGGTGCCGTCGGCGCCCAGGTTCTGCACGATCATGTCGACGTTGACATTCGCGGCCGAGAGCGGGCCGAACACATGCGCGGCGATGCCCGGCTTGTCCGGCACCCGGCGCAGCGTGACCTTCGCCTCGTCCCGGGAATAGGCGACGCCCGTCACCAGCGGCTGTTCCACGATCTCATCCTCATCCACGACCATCGAGCCGGGCTTGTCCTCGAAGGAGGAGAGCACCTGCACCCGGACCCGCTGCTTCATCGCCAGCTCGACCGACCGCGTCTGCAGCACCTTGGCGCCGACCGAGGCCAGTTCCAGCATCTCTTCATAGGCCACCGCCGGCAGCTTGCGCGCCTTCGGCACGATGCGGGGGTCGGTGGTGTAGACCCCGTCCACATCGGTATAGATGTCGCAGCGGTCGGCCTTCACCGCGGCGGCGATCGCCACCGCCGAGAGGTCGGAGCCGCCACGGCCCAGCGTGGTCACGCGGTTGTCCGGGCCGATCCCCTGGAACCCCGCCACCACCGGCACCTGGCCCATCTTCATGCGCTCGATCAGCGCCGCGCCCTCGATCTCCTCGACCCGCGCCTTGCCGTGCGCGGCATCGGTGCGGACCGGCACCTGCCAGCCCTGCCAGGAGCGGGCATCAACGCCGATGGTCTGCAGCGCGATGGCCAGCAGCCCGATCGTCACCTGCTCGCCGGTGGCGACCACGGTGTCGTATTCCCGCGCATCATGCAGGGGGGAGAGGTCCTGGCACCACTTCACCAGCTGGTTGGTGACGCCGGACATGGCGGAGACCACCACCGCCACCTCGTTGCCGGCGTCGACTTCCCGTTTCACCCGGTTGGCGACGTTGCGGATACGGTCCAGATCGGCGACGGAGGTGCCGCCGAACTTCATCACGATACGTGCCATTATGGGCGTGCCATGCCGGTCCTGAAGGAACGGTCCGAGAGGGATTGTGCCACAGCCGCGGTTGCGGCCCGCGAGGGGGTGCGACAGATAACGGGCGGAGCGCGTGGCCGCAACCGGCATCACGCGCCCGCCAGCCCGGAGAGCGTGCCATGCCCCAGCCCACCCCCACCGCCCGTGCCGACGAGATCGCGAAGTTCGACGCCCTGGCCGCGCGCTGGTGGGACCCCTCGGGCCCGATGGCGCCGCTGCACCGGATGAACCCGCTGCGCACCGAGTGGATCGGCCGCCGCCTCGCCGCCGCCGAGGGGCGGCCGGGCGCCAACCTCGCCGGCCTCTCGGTGCTCGACATCGGCTGCGGCGCCGGGCTGGCGAGCGAGGCGCTGGCGCGCATGGGGGCGCAGGTCACCGGGCTGGACGCGGCCGCCGCCGCGCTGGAAGCCGCCCGCGCCCATGCGGCGGCGGAGGGCCTGTCCATCGACTACCGCGAGGGCATGCCGGAGGACCTGGCCGCCGAGGGGCGGCACTTCGACGCGGTGGTGGCGCTGGAGGTGATCGAGCACGTGGCGGACCGCCCCGCCTTCCTGGCGGCGCTGGCGGGGCTGGTGAAGCCCGGTGGCCTCGTCTTCCTCTCCACGCTGAACCGCACCCCCCGCTCCTTCCTGCTGGCCAAGGTGGGGGCGGAGTACATCCTGCGCCTGCTGCCGCGCGGCACGCATGACTGGAAGATGTTCGTCACGCCGGCCGAGCTGGGCGCCGAGGCGCGCCGCGCCGGGCTGCGGGTGACCGACATCGCCGGCATGTCCCCCGTCCAGGGCGGGCGCGACTGGCGCGAGAGCCGCGACGTCTCGGTGAACTACCTCGCCGCCCTGCGCCGCGACTGAGCCTGAGCAGGAACGGGGCGGCAGGCACCCCCTCCCCACCCGGCCCTGCTGCCTCAGGCCAGGGTGGTCTCCACCGCCACATTGCCGCGCAGCGCGTGGCTGTAGGGGCAGACCTTGTGGGCGCGCTCGATCAGGTCCTGCGCCACGGCCCGGTCCAGCCCCGGCAGGGAGACGCTGAGGGCGGCCGTGATGCCGAAGCCCTCGCCATCCTCCCGCTGGCCGATGCCTACCTCGGCGGTGACGGCCGCCTCAGCCGGGACCGCGATCTTGCGCTGGCCGGCGACGAACTTCATCGCCCCCAGGAAGCAGGCGGAATAGCCGGCGGCGAAGAGCTGCTCCGGGTTGGTGGCGCCGCAGGGGAGCGGCTGAGGCGTCGGCCGCGCCTCAGCCGTCGGCGCGCGGCACCCAGGGCAGGCGCGCCACGGCGATGCCCTCTTCCTGCAGGGCCTCCGCCTCGCCATCGCTGGTCTCGCCATAGATGCCGCGGTGCTCGCTCTCGCCGCGGTGCATCCGGCGCGCCTCTTCCGCGAAGTCGGCGCCGACATAGTCGCAATTCTTCTCGACCTCGGCGCGCATCCGCTGCAGCAGCGCCATCACCTGCGCCGGCATCGGGCCGGCGGCGGCCTGCGGAGCGCCGGAGGCCTGGGGCTGCGGGGGCGCCGGCGCATCGGACGCCGCCGGCTCGGCGGGGCGGGCCTTGGCGATGGCCGGCGCCATCAGCGCCCGGCTGACCTTGCTGCTGCCGCAGACGGGGCAGTCGATCATGCGCCCCTGGGACAGCTTCTCGAATGCCGCGCTGTCCTTGTACCAGCCATCGAAGCCGTGGTCCTGGTCGCAGCGGAGCTGGTAGTGGATCATACGGGTTCCGGTTGCCGTGGGGCCGGTTGTTCCGTGTCTGCCGGCCGCGTCATGCCGCCTGCAGCATGGCGTCCAGCTTGCCCGCGCGGTCGAGCGCGAACAGGTCGTCGCAGCCACCGATGGCTTCATCGTTGATGAAGATCTGCGGCACGGTGGTGCGCCCGCCGGAGCGGCGCACGGCATCGGCGCGCTCCGGGGAGCCGTTCGGCGCGTCGTATTCGGTGAAGCCGACCCCCTTGCGGCCAAGCAGCAGCTTGGCGCGCGAGCAATAGGGGCAGAATGCGGTGGTGTAGATTTCAACCTTGGCCATGCTGCAGAAATCGTCCCGGCGGGGGCGGCGGTCAAGAGCGTTGCGGGGCCGTCCCGGTGCTTATGTGTCCTCGTCCTGGCGGGGGTCGGGCACGCGGGCGGCGGCCAGCACCTCCACCTGCGCCGCCCCCGCCGCCAGCAGCACGGCGGCGCAGGCTGAAGCAGTGGCGCCGGAGGTGAGCACGTCGTCCACCAGCAGCAGCCGCCGCCCCGCCACCCGCGCGGCACCGCCGGAGGCCAGGCGGAAGGCGCCCTCCAGCTGGGCCGCGCGCGCGGCCGCGCCCTGCCCGGCCAGGGCGGCGGTGCGGCGCGTGCGGCGCAGCAGGTCCGGCGCCCAGGGCACGCCGCTGAGGCCGGAGAGGCGCCCCGCCAGCAGCCCGGCCTGGTTGTAGCCGCGCGAGAGCAGCCGGCGCCGGTGCAGCGGCACCGGCAGCAGCAGCTCGGCCTCGGCCAACAAGGCGCGGCCGGCGCGCGCCATCTGCCGCGCCAGCGGCAGGGCCAGCTCGGTGCGCCCGGCATATTTGAAGGGCAGCAGCAGGCGCTTCGCCCCGGCATTGTAGAGATAGGCAGCGCGGGCCCTCCGGTAGGGCGGTGGCTCGGCCGCGCAGCGCAGGCAAAGCAGGCCGCCGCCCAGCGCCGGCTCCCCCTGACCCGCATGCAGGAAGGGAATGCCGCAGCACTCGCAGAGCGGCGGGCCGATCAGCCGGATGTCATGGAAGCAGTCGCCGCAGAGCGTGCCTTCGGCGAGCACCGGGGTGGCGCAGGCCAGGCAGCGGGGCGGCAGCAGCATGTCCAGCACCGCGTGCCCCAGGTGGCGCATGCCATGCCGCAGACGGTCCAGGCCGGAAACATTGCTCACGATTTCGTGAAATTAGCGGAACGCGCCCCGGCTCCGCAAGGACGCTTGCGCACCGGCCGGTGGCGGCGCATCTCCCTGGCATGGCGGATGCGATGCAGGTTTTCGACCGGACCCTTGTGCGGCGGCGGCGCGACCGCGCGGCATCCCGCATGGCCGGGGTGGCACCCGTGCTGGAGGCCGCCGCCGAGCGGCTGCTGGACCGGCTGGACGACACCACCCGCCGGTTCGGCCACGCGCTGGAGATCGGCGGGCGCGGCGCCGTGGCGCCGGCGTTGCGGGCGCGCGGCGTAGGCCATGTGGTCTCGATGGACCTCTCGGCGCGCATGGCCGCCGGGGCGGGCGGCCTGCCCCTGGCGGCCGACGAGGAATGGCTGCCCTTCGCCCCGGGCAGCTTCGACCTGGTGGTGGCCAATCTCTCGCTGCACTGGGTGAACGACCTGCCGGGCGCCCTGCTGCAGATCCGCCGCGCCATGGCGCCGGATGGGCTGTTCCTGGCCAGCCTGCCCGCCCTCGGCACCTTGCAGCCGCTGCGCGAGGCGCTGGCGGCGGCCGAGACGGCGCTGCGCGACGGGCTCAGCCCGCGCATCTCCCCCTTCCCCGAGCTGCGGGACGGCGCCACGCTGCTGCAACGCGCCGGCTTCGCCCTGCCGGTGGCCGACCGCGAGACGCTGCCGCTGCGCTACCGCACCCCGCTCGCCCTGCTGCACGATCTGCGTGCCGCGGGCGAAGGCAACGCCGTGCTGGCGCGCGACCCGCGCATCCCGCCGCGCGCCCTGTTCCCGATGGCGCTGGCCGCGCTGCGGCCGGATGCCGAGGGCACGTTGCCGATGCCGCTGGAGATGCTGGTGCTGACCGGCTGGGCGCCGGGGCCGGACCAGCCGAAGCCGGCGCCGCGCGGCAGCGCCAATGCCCGGCTGGCCGATGCGTTGGGCACGGTGGAGCAGCCCGCCGGCGAGCGCCCCCCGCCGCGCCACTAGCGCCCCCGCTTCCCTGCCACGGCGGCACCTCTGCCCTGCGCGGCAGCCGCTTGCAACCAAAGGGCGTCTTGCGCATCTTGCGCGACATGGAACAATCCGGTGCCGAGGCGCGGCGCATCATCCTGCACGCGCCCGAAGATTTCGAAGGGATGCGCCGCGCGGGGCAGCTGGCCGCCGCGACGCTGGACATGATCACCGAGCATGTCCGCCCGGGGGTCACCACGGGCGCGCTGGACGCGCTCATCCTGGCGTTCATCGAGAAGAACGGCGGGACCTCGGCCACCATCGGCTACCGGGGCTACCAGCACGCCTCCTGCATCTCCATCAACCACGTCGTCTGCCACGGCATTCCGGGCACGAAGACGCTGGCCGATGGCGACATCCTGAACATCGACGTCACCGTCATCCTCGATGGCTGGTACGGCGACACCAGCCGCATGTATGCCGCAGGCCAGCCCAGCACCAAGGCGCGGCTGCTGATGGACGTGACGCATGAGAGCCTGCTGCGCGGCATCGCCGCGGTAAAGCCGGGCGCCCGTCTCGGCGACATCGGCCACGCCATCCAGAGCTATGTCGAGGGCCACCGCTTCAGCGTGGTGCGGGATTTCTGCGGGCACGGCATCGGCCGCCACTTCCACGCCGCGCCGAACGTGCTGCATTTCGGCCGCCCCGGCGAAGGGCCGCTGCTGAAGCCGGGCATGTTCTTCACCATCGAGCCGATGGTGAATGCCGGCCGCCACGACGTGAAGGTGCTGGACGATGGCTGGACCGCCGTGACGCGCGACCGCAGCCTTTCCGCCCAGTTCGAGCACATGGTGGGCGTGACCGAGACAGGGTGCGAGGTGTTCACCTTCTCCCCCGCCGGGCTGCACAAGCCCCCCTACCAGGCCTGAGTTCCCTGCCACCGCCGGCCCGGCGGTGGCATCCGGGCGCTGGACAAGCGCACCCTGCCCGGTTCAACCTCCGGTCGAGAACGGAGGTCCCATGCGCAAGACGCGCGGGCTGGGCGAGGCCGGCCCCGCCCTTCCCCTGCCGCCGGCCCTGCCGGACTCCCTGACCCCCGCGCCGCGCCCGCTGGCGATGAGCGCGGAAGGCCATCGCGCCCGGATGCGGGCGAAGCTGCTGGCGCACGGCCCCGATGCGCTGCTCGACCACGAGCTGGTCGAGATGCTGCTGTTCCTCGCCCTGCCGCGGCGCGACACCAAGCCGATCGCCCGTGCCCTGCTCTCCCGCTTCGGCAGCCTCGGCGCCGCGCTGAGCGCGCCGGTCGCCGAGCTGCGGCAGGTGGAGGGGCTGGGCGAGGCCGGCATGGCCGCGCTCAAGACCGCCCAGGCCGCCGCCCTGCGCCTGCTGCGCGCCGAGCTGCGGGACCAGCCGGTGCTGGACAATTGGGAGCGGCTGCTCGGCTACCTCAACGCCGCCCTGGCGCGGGAGCGGGTCGAGCAGTTCCGCGCGCTGTTCCTCGACAGCCGCAACCGCCTGCTGGCCGACGAGGCCCAGGCACGCGGCACGGTCAACCATACCCCCGTCTATCCGCGCGAGGTGATGCGGCGCGCCCTGGAGCTGCACGCCACGGCGCTGATCGTGGTGCACAACCACCCGAGCGGCGACCCCACCCCCAGCGAGGCCGACCGCGCCATGACCGCCGAGCTGCAGCGTGCCGCCGCCGCGCTCGGCCTCGCCCTGCACGACCATCTGGTGATCGGCAATGGCCGGCACTTCTCCTTCCGGCAGGCGGGGCTGCTCTGACAGGGCGGCACCGCCACCCTGCCGGGGCCCCGGCCTGCCTCAGCGCGCCACCGGCGGCGGCACCCCGGCGGCGGCCAGGGCCTCGGCCTGCCGCGCGGCCAGCGCCTGCTCGCTGTAGTCGGCGATCAGCTCGTTGAAGAGGCGGTGCCAGTTCAGCCGCGCCCCCAGCCGCAGGAAGGCGCTGCCCAGCCCGACCGCGCCGCGGTCCACCAGCACGAACTCCCGCGGCGGCTTCACGCCGCCGGTGCGCTTGAGGCCGGCATGCACCTCGGCCGCCACCTTGCGGCCGAAATCCGGGTCGTCCACCTCCTGGATCGGCCGCACCCGGTCGTCCAGCAGCGGCTCGTGCAGGAACTTCGCCCAGAGGCCGAGCACCGCCATCTTCTCGCGCGAGAGGTCGGTGAAGCCCCAGATGCGGTAGGCCTCCGCCGCCTTGTCGTCATCGCCGTCGCGGATCGCCTCGTAGAGCATGATCACGCCGGTGAGGAAGGTGGGCGGGAAGACGCGGATGGCGCCGAAATCGAGCAGGTTGATGCCCGCCTCGCTCTCCGCCGTGGGCTGGCGCACCTGGTAGTTGCCCAGATGTGGATCCCCGTGGATCACGCCATAGCGGTAGAAGGGCACGTACCAGGCGCGGAACAGGGCGCGGGCATAGGCGTCGCGCTCCTCCTGCGGAGGGTCCTCGGCCAGGCGGTCGAGGATCGGGCGGCCCTCTAGCCAGGTCATGGTGAGCAGCCGGCGGGTGCTGTACGCCTCCACCGGCACCGGGGTGCGGATGGTGGGCTCGTCGGCCAGCATGCGGTTGTAGAGCCGCATCTGCGCCGCCTCGCGGGCATAGTCCAGCTCCTCGCGCAGCCGGTCGCACAGCTCGATGTAGACATCGTCGTGCTGGATGGCGTCGTCCATCCGGGCGAACAGGCCCATGGCGATCTTCAGCTGCCGGAGGTCGGCCTCCACGACGCTGGCCATGTCGGGGTATTGCAGCTTGCAGGCCACCACCCGCCCATCCGGCAGGGTGGCGCGGTGCACCTGGCCGAGGCTGGCCGCGGCCGAGGCCTCCTGGCCGAAGCTGGCGAAGCGCGACTGCCAGGCCGGCCCCAGCTCGGAGGACATGCGGCGGCGGACGAAGGCCCAGCCCATCGGCGGCGCATTGGCCTGCAGCGCGGCCAGCTCCTTGGCGTATTCGGGCGGCAGGGCGTTGGGCACGGTGGTGAGGAACTGCGCCACCTTCATCAGCGGCCCCTTCAGCCCGCCGAGCAGGGCCTTGAGGTCGTTGGCGTGCACCGTCTTGTCGGTCTTGATGCCGAGATAGCGCTCCCCGGCCACGCGGGCGGCGATGCCGCCCACCGCGCCCGAGGTCCGCGCCATGCGGCGGATCTCGCCGAAGAGGGTGCTGCCCTCGCGGTCCTCAGCCATCCGTGTGCTCCAGTTCGTCGCGCATGCGGGCGCGCCCCAGTCGTTCATTGGCCATCGGTACGCTCCAGCTCGTCGATGAAGCCGGCGATGACGTTCAGCCCCATGTGCCAGAAGGCGGGGTCCGAGGCGTCGAGGCCGAAGGGGGCCAGCAGCTCCTTGTGCCGCAGCGTGCCGCCGGCGCGCAGCAGCTCCAGGTACTTCTCCTGGAAGCCGGGCACGCCGCCGTTCTGGAACACGCCGTAGAGCGCGTTCACCAGGCAGTCGCCGAAGGCGTAGGCATAGACGTAGAACGGCGTGTGGACGAAGTGCGGGATGTAGGACCAGTAGATCTCGTAGTCCGGCGTGAACTCGAAGGCCGGGCCAAGGCTCTCGGTCTGCACCTGCATCCACAGCGCGCCGATCTCCTCGCGGGAGAGCTCGCCCTTGCGGCGGGCGTCGTGCAGCAGCGTCTCGAAGCGGTAGAAGGCGATCTGCCGCACCACCGTGTTCAGCATGTCCTCCACCTTGCCGGCCAGCATGGCGCGGCGCCGCTTCGGGTCGGTCTCGGCATCCAGCAGGGCGCGGAAGGTCAGCATCTCGCCGAACACCGAGGCGGTCTCGGCCAGCGTCAGCGGCGTGCCGGACATCAGGTAGCCCTGCTCCGCCGCCAGGATCTGGTGCACGCCATGGCCCAGCTCATGCGCCAGCGTCATCACGTCGCGCGACTTGCCGTGGTAGTTCAGCAGCAGATAGGGGTGCGCGCTCGGCACGGTGGGGTGGGCGAAGGCGCCGGAGGCCTTGCCGGGGCGCAGCGCGGCGTCGATCCAGGGCTTGTCGAAGAAGCGGGCGCCGATGCGGCCCAGCTCCGGGCTGAAGCCGGAATAGGCCTTCAGCACCCGCTCCCGCGCCGCCTCCCACGGGATCTCGCTGTCATCCTCGTCCGGCAGGGGCGCGTTGCGGTCCCAGTGCTGCAGCTTCGGCAGGCCCAGCCACTTCGCCTTCATCGCGTAGTAGCGGTGCGACAGGCTGGGGAAGCTGGCGACGACGGCGCTGACCAGCGCGTCCACCACCTCGTCCTCGACCATGTTGGCGCGGTTGCGGCTGCTGCCGGGGCGCGGATACTGCCGCCAGCCGTCGATGATCTCCTTGTCCTTGGCCAGGGTGTTGGTGATCAGGGTGAACAGCCGCGCCTTCTCGCCGAAGGCGGCGGAGACGCCCTTCGCCGCGGCCTCGCGCACCTTGCGGTCGCCGTCGGAGAGCTTGTTGAGGGCGCCGGAGACGTTCAGCGTCTCCTCCCCCACCTTCACCTCCATGGCGGCGATGGTCTCGTCGAACAGGCGGTTCCAGGCGGCGCGGCCGGTCACCTCCTTCTCGTGCAGCAGGCGCTCCACCTCGTCCGAGAGCTGGTGCGGGCGGAACACGCGAAGGTCGCGCAGGAAGGGGCGGTAGCGGGCGAGCGCCTTCGAGCCGGAGAGCTTCTTCTCCAGCGCCGCCTCCTCCAGCTTGTTCAGCTCCAGCGTGAAGAACAGGGTGTGGCTGGAGATCGCCGTCACCCGCTCCTGCATGGTCTGGTAGAAGCGGCCATTGGCCGCGTCCTGCGCATCGCCGGCGAAGGTAAGCGAGGCGAAGGACATGACCCGCCCCAGCACCTCCTCGATCCGCTCATAGGTGGCGATGGCCTCGGCCAGCCTGTCGCCGGAGAGGGTGGCGAGCTTGCCGGAATGCGCCTCGGCGAAGGCGCGGGCCTCGCCGTCGGCGCGGGCGAGGTCGGATTCCAGGGCCGGGTCGGCGGGGCCGGCGTAGAGATCGGCCAGGTCCCAGGCGGGGAGCGCCCCGGAGCCATCATTCCCACCATTGCCCCCCTGTGGACGGCCGGCGGTGTCGCGATGCGGAGGGCGGAGGTTGGAAAGCTGCACGGGAGGCCTTGCGGTTGTGGGTTCGCTCTTCCCGATATAAGCCCATGGCGGGGCAGGCCAAGCGCCTCCCCCCCATGTATCGGCGCCGGGGAAGCCGGCGCCGGGCCCCGGGCCGGCGGCAAGACCGGCCGGGGTGCCGCCTCTGCCTGGCCGCGTCCGGCCGCCTTCCCCTGTTCAGAACAAGGAAAACGCCCCCCGCCATGCGCGCCGAGGACAATTGGAACAGCCTGCCCGCCCTGATGCTGGGCCTGGCCCGCTCCTGGCCCGACCGGCCGATGCTGCGCTTCTGGCGCGGGGGCGGCTGGCGCAGCCTGAGCTGGGCCGAATTCGCGCTTCAGGTGGCCGATGTGGCGGCGGGGCTGCGGGCGCGCGGCGTCTGCCCTGGCGACCGCGTGATGCTGGTGGCCGAGAACCGGCCGGAATTCCTGGTGGCCGATACCGCCATCATGGCGATCGGCGCCGTCTCGGTGCCGGCCTACACCACCAACACGGTGGCCGACCACGCGCATCTGCTGCGCGATTCCGGCGCCCGCTGCGCCATCGTCTCGACCACCCGGCTGGCCCAGGCGGTGGCCGAGGCGGCCGGCCTCGGCGGGCTGGACCTGCTGATCTCGATGGAGGACGGCGCCGGCACCGTCTCCTGGGCCGAGCTGACGGCGGTGCAGGGCGACCTGGCGATGCTGGTGGCCGAGGTGGAGCACATCCCCGCCGGGCGGCTGGCCTGCCTCATCTACACCTCGGGCACCGGCGGCCCGCCCAAGGGCGTGATGCTGCCGCACCGGGCGATGCTGGCCAACCGGCAGGGCATCGCCGGCTTCATCCGCCGTCTCGGCCTGCCGCGGGACGCCTGCTACCTCTCCTTCCTGCCGCTCTCCCATGCCTATGAGCATACGGTGAGCTACCTGCTCTGCTCCTTCGGCATGGAGATCGTCTTCAGCCGCGGCGCCGAGCGGCTGGCGGCGGAGCTGACCGACATCCGCCCGCAGGTCGTCACCGCCGTGCCGCGGCTGTTCGAGGTGCTGCGGGCGCGCATCCTGGCGCTGGTGGAGAAGCAGAAGCCCTGGCAGCGGCGCCTGTTCGAGCGCGCCCTGCGGCTCGGCCTGCGCCGGCTGGACGGCCCGCCGCTGGGCGCGCTGGAACGGCTGGAGGACGCGGTGCTGGAGCGGCTGGTGCGCCGGCGCATCCAGGCCCGCTTCGGCGGGCGGCTGGCGGCGCTGGTCTCGGGCGGGGCGCGGCTGGACCCGGAGCTGTCCGGCTTCTTCATGGCCATGGGCCTGCCGGTGCTGCAGGGCTACGGCCAGACCGAGGCCGGCCCGGTGATCAGCGTGAACGTGCCGTGGGAGAACAACCGGCACGCGGTGGGCCGCCCGCTGCCGGGGGTGACGCTGCGCATCGCCGAGGATGGCGAGGTGGTCATCCGCGGCCCGCTGGTGATGGATGGCTACTGGAACAACCCGGAGGCCACGGCCCAGGCCCTGCGCACCGAGGGCGGCGAGGTGTGGCTGCACACCGGGGATGTTGGCGAGATGGTCGGCCCGGCGCTGCGCATCACCGACCGCAAGCGGGATTTCATCAAGACGCTGGGCGGCGACATGGTCAGCCCCGCCCGCATCGAGAGCCTGCTGATGGCCGAGCCGGCGATCACCCAGGCGGTGGTGGCCGGCGAGGGCCGGCCCGGCATCGCCGCCCTGCTGGTGCCCGCCGAGGGCACGGCCGAGGCCGCGCTCGCCGAGGCGGTGCGGCGGGTGAACG
Organism: Roseomonas sp. TS2; assembly: GCF_058833935.1. NCBI lineage: Bacteria > Pseudomonadati > Pseudomonadota > Alphaproteobacteria > Acetobacterales > Roseomonadaceae > Roseomonas > Roseomonas sp. TS2. Next base: position 13,554 of record NZ_JCACVY010000017.1, read on the forward strand.
GCAAATTGTCGGGGGTGGAGCGCATCCGGCACTTCGCCACCGTGGCGCCCTTCACGGTGGAGAATGGCCAGCTCACGCCGACCATGAAAATCAAGCGCCGAGTGGTGCTGAAGGACCACGCGGCGAAGCTCGATCAGCTCTACGGCTGACCCCCATGGCCGGGAAACCCGGCCATGGCCGCTGCCTCAGCCGATGGTTTCCATCACGAGGCGGCGGATCTCGGCCTGCGACAGGCCGGTGGAGGCGCTGCCCTGCACCACCATGGAGGTCTTGTGGGCCTCCGGCATGGTCTGCAGGCGCGGCTCGTTGATATGCGTATTCAAGGTAGTTCTATCCTTCTTGGGCGGCATAGCGAAGGCCGCCGTGGCTTGGTGTCATGTCGTGAAAACCGGCCAAGCCATAGGGCCTGCGGGGTTCCGCAGGCCAGAACGCCGCCAACCTCAAAGGGTTGCAGACCATTCCTGAAGTGCTTGGGCCGGGAAGAAACCGATATGGTCATGGATGACCAGTGAGGCGCTAATGGCCGTGCGGTTTCCGTCAGAGGCCTATCTAGAGATCCGCGCCGCCCGAAGCAAGCTCTTTCTGAAGCAAGCTCTTTCTCCGGCCCCCACCCTCCGGCGGCCTCAGCGTGGCGGCGGCAGCTCCTGCCCCGGCTCAGGCTCCGGCGCCGCCGCCTCGGCCAGGGCCTCCTGCGCGGCGGCCTCCTCGCGCTCCACCGCCGCTTCCTGCGCCACGGCCACCAGCTCGGTGCTGACCGGCTGCACGGGCATGACGAGGAAGTCCTCCTTCGCCTCCGGCGCGGCGCGCTGGCGCATGCGGTAGAGGCCCCACAGCGCGATCAGCAGCTGGGCGGACAGGATCAGCCAGCCGAGGCCCGGATTGCCCAGCGTGGTCATGGCCGTGCCGCCGATGATCGGGCCCAGCGCCGAGCCGGCGCCCCACAGGATCAGCAGCCCGCCCGAGGCGGCGGCGAACTCGCCCGGCGGCACGTGATCGTTCACATGCGCCAGGATCAGGCTGTAGCCGGGGATCACCATGGCGCCGAACAGCGCCACCAGGCTGTAGGCCATCCAGCGCGGCGGGTCCTCGGGCACCAGCAGCACCATCCACAGCAGCGCCGCCGTGGACAGGATGGACAGGCCGACGATCAGCCCGCGCCGGTCGATGCGGTCGGACAGCCAGCCCACCGGCCAGGTGGCGGCGAAGCCGCCCAGCGAGCCGCAGGCCATGAACACCGCCACCGCCGCCGCCTCCAGCCCCAGCCGCTGCGCGAAGAGCGGCCCGAGCGCGTAATAGGCGCCGGTGCTGATGCCGCTGAGGAAGGCCGCCACCACGCCGAAGGGCGACTGCCCGTAGAGACGGCCGAGATTCAGCTCGGCATCGCCATCCGGCTGCGCCGGCGCCTGGGCGCGGGAGAGCACCACCGGCACCAGGGCGAAGGAGATGATCATGGAGATGACGCAGAACAGCGCGAAGCCGCGCGGCGAACCCATGGTCAGCAGCATCTGCCCCGCCACGCCGGCAATCATGCCGGTCATGCCGTAGACGCTGAGGATCTGCCCGCGCACGGAGGCGTTGGCGGCGCCGTTCAGCCAGCTTTCCACCACGATGAACAGGCCGGCGAAGCAGAAGCCGGTGAGCGCCCGCGTCACCGGCCAGACCCAGGGGTCCATCGCCAGCAGGTGCAGCAGCGGCGCCATGGAGGCGATGGCGGCCAGCGCCGCGAAGGCCCGCGTGTGCCCCACCATCCGCACCAGCCGTCCGCCGCGCAGCGAGCCCAGCATCAGCCCGACATAGAAGCCGGAGCCGACCAGGCCGATCTCGGTGGCGGTGAAGCCCTCCAGCCCGCCGCGCACGGCCAGCAGGGAGGATTGCAGCGTGTTGCCCATCTGCAGCAGCGCGTAGCCGAACAGCAGGGCAAAGACGGTGGCCAGGGTGCTGGCGAGGGAGGATGGCACGGCAAGGCTCCGCGGCGTGCAAGGGGCCGGGAGGCCCCGTGGGAGGGCGGCCCGCTACGATTCCGCCAGCATGGCGGCGCGCGGCGCGCCGGCCCCCAAGGGGCGGCGCGGGGTGGCGGCCGCGCCCCGCGCCGCCCTTGCGGGCTGGCGCGGGGCGCGGGCGCATCACATGCCGAGGGCGCGGCGGTAAAGGTCGAGCAGGGTCTCCTGCTCCTCCACCTCGGCCGGCTCCTGCTTGCGGATGCGCAGGATCTGCTTGATCACCTTCACCTCGAAACCGGCCGACTTGGCCTCGGCGAAGATGTCCTTGATGTCGTCGGCGAGGGCCTTGCGCTCCTCCTCCAGCCGCTCCACCCGCTCGATGATCGAGCGCAGGCGGTCGGCGGCGATGCCGCCCACTTCCGCCTCGGGATCGGCCTCCTGGCGCTCGCGGCTGGCCTGGGCCTCCTGCGCGTCGAAATCGCTCATCATCGTCTCCAGAAACGGACCAGACCCGGCGCCGGAAGGCGGCGCCGGAGGGGCGCGGGTATAGCGGCGCCGGCCAGGGCGGGCAAATGGATCGGGCCTGCGCCCCTCCCCCCTCGCCCGCTTCCCGGCACCCCGGCTCAGTGCCCCGGATTGCTGGCGGCGAACTTCGCCTTCTGCTCGGCCGAGGCCTCCTTCTGGTGCTTCGCCTGCCACTCCTTGTAGGGCATGCCGTAGATGGCCTCGCGCGCCTCCGGGTCCGGCAGGGCGATGCCGCGCGCCTCGGCGGCCTCGCGGTACCAGCGGCTGAGGCAGTTCCGGCAGAAGCCGGAGAGGTTCATCAGGTCGATGTTCTGCACATCCGTCCGCTCCCGCAGGTGCTCGACGAGGCGGCGGAAGGCGGCGGCCTCCAGCTCGGTGCGGGTGGCGGGGTCGATCTCGGTGGTCATGGCATGGGCCTCCTTGCTCAGCGCCCAAGGTGGGGCCGGCACCACCCTCCTGCCAAGGCACCCCCCTGACGCGAGGCACCCCGTGCCCCATATCGGGGAGGACTGCCCTGCCCCGCGCGGGGTCCTTCTCCATCCCCGCAACCCGCCTGGGGAGGCATATCCATGATCCGCTACTCCGTCCTCGACCTCGCGCCCATCAAGCAGGGCGAGGAAGCCAGCCACGCCTTCCACAACGCCCGGGACCTGGCGCAGCACGCCGAGCGCCTGGGCTACCACCGCTTCTGGCTGGCCGAGCACCACAACATGCCGGGCATCGCCAGCGCCGCCACGGCGGTGGTGATCAGCCATGTGGCGGCCGGCACCTCCACCATCCGCGTGGGCTCGGGCGGGGTGATGCTGCCCAACCACGCGCCGCTGGTCATCGCCGAGCAGTTCGGCACGCTGAACGCCCTGTTCCCCGGCCGCATCGACCTCGGCCTCGGCCGCGCGCCGGGCACCGACATGCGGACCGCCCGCGCGCTCCGGCGCAACCTCTCCGGCGACGTGGACAGCTTCCCGCAGGATGTGGTGGAGCTGCGCGCCTGGTTCGCGCCGGTGCAGCCCGGCCAGCCGGTGCAGGCGGTGCCGGGCGGCGGCATGGAGGTGCCGCTCTGGCTGCTGGGCTCCAGCCTCTACAGCGCGCAACTGGCGGCGGCGCTGGGGCTGCCCTTCGCCTTCGCCTCGCATTTCGCGCCACAGGCGATGATGCAGGCGTTGGAAATCTATCGCGAGGGCTTCCGCCCCTCCGCCCAGCTCGACCGCCCCTACAGCATGGCGGCGATGAACATCTTCGCCGCCGACACGGACGCGGAGGGCGAACGCCTGTTCACCTCCCTGCAGCAGCAGTTCCTGAACCTGCGGCGCGGCACGCCGGGCAAGCTGCCGCCGCCGGCCGAGGATGTGGCGGCGCTGCAGCACGAGGCCCGCTATGCCGGCGTCGGCCAGAGCCTCTCCTGCTCGGCGGTGGGGTCGCCCGAGACGGTGCGGCGCCAGATCGGGGAATTCGTGGAGAAGACGGGCGTGGACGAGCTGATGCTGACCGGGCAGATCTACGATCACACGGCCCGGCTTCGTTCCTTCAGCATCGCCGCCGAGATCTGCCGCGAACTGGTGCGGCAGCCCGAAGCGGCGCACTGAACCGTCAGGCGCCGGTCCTTCCCGCCCCTGCGGCCTTCCGGGAGGAAGGCCTCAGGGGTTCTGCTCCGTGTGATCGACATCCTCGCCCGCATCCCGCCCATAGGCGCGGAGCGGGGCACCAGGGGGGTGGAGGACGGGATCGCCGCCTTCGGCACGCTCGAGGTGCGATTTCAGGCTCTGCAGGGCCGCCTCCATGCCATGCGCCAGGGCCTCCTGGGGCGTCTCCCGCTCTGTGGGGTCGTTGGGCTGGGCGGTGTCGGTGCCGAGCGTCAGGAAAAGGCGGGCCACCTTTCCCTCACCCTCCACCCGCCACTCGCCGCTCGGAGAGAACGGCCAGCGCACCGTGAGCGCGGCCTTGTCCGCCGAGAGCTTGCCCTCCGGCGGGCCGGTCTCCTCGCGCCGGAGATGGGGCAGCCATTCCCGCCAGTGGCGGATGTCCGCCACATAGGCGAAGACCTCGGCGGCGGGACGGCTGATGGTGATGCTCTGTTGCATGATGCCATCAACGCGCCGCCGCGATGCCGGTTGCTGGCGGGGCGTCGCCGCCCCGCTGGCGTTCAGGCGTTCAGGCGTTGCCGGAGAGGTAGTCCATGGCGGCCTTCACGCCGCCTTCCTTGTGCGGCACGCCGGCGATGCGCAGCCCCATCTCGACGCCCGAAAGCGTGCCCATCAGCGCCAGGTCGTTGAAGTCGCCCAGATGGCCGATGCGGAACACCCGGTCGTTCAGCCGCCCGAGGCCATTGCCGAGCGACATGTTGAACTTCTCCAGGATGGCGGCGCGCAGCGCGTTGGCCGAGTGGCCCTCCGGCAGCCGCACGGCGGTCAGCACGGAGGAATAGTGGCGCGGGTCCTCGCACTGCACCTCCAGCCCCCAGGCGCGCACGGCGCGGCGGGTGGCCTCGGCGTGGCGGTCGTGGCGGGCGAAGACGTTCTCCAGCCCCTCGGCCAGCAGCAGGTCCAGCGCCGTGTCCAGCGCGTAGAGCATGTTGGTGGCGGGGGTGTAGGGGAAGTAGCCGGTGGCGTTGGAGGCGATCATCGGCTTCCAGTCCCAGAAGCTGCGCGGCAGCTTCGCACCCTCGCTGGCCTTCAGTGCCTTTTCCGAGACAGCGTTGAAGGACAGGCCGGGCGGCAGCATCAGTCCCTTCTGGCTGCCCGAGACGGTGACATCGACGCCCCATTCGTCATGCCGGTAGTCCATCGAGCCGAGCGAGGAGATGGTGTCCACCAGCAGCAGCGCCGGGTGGCCGGTGGCATCCATCGCCGCCCGCACCTCGGCGATGCGCGAGGTGCAGCCCGTGCTGGTCTCGTTGTGCACGACGCAGACGGCCTTGATGGCGTGCGCCGTGTCGGCGCGCAGCCGGGCCTCGATGCCGGGCACGTCGGCGGCGCGGCGCCAGTCGGTCTGGATCAGCTCGGGCTTCAGCCCCAGCCGCTCAGCCATCTCGCGCCAGAGGAAGGCGAACTGCCCCGTCTCGCACATCAGCACCGTGTCGCCGGGCGAGAGGATGTTGACCAGCGCCGCCTCCCACGCGCCGGTGCCGGAGGCGGGATAGATGATCACCGGCTGCTCGGTCTTGAAGACCTGCTTCACCTTCTCCAGCAGCTGCTTGCCGAACAGGCCGAAATCCGGGCCGCGATGGTCCATGGTCGGGTTGTCCATGGCGCGCAGCACGCGGTCCGGCACGTTGGAAGGCCCCGGGATCTGCAGGAAATGCCGGCCGGCGGTGGGCTTGGACTGGAAATAGGCCATGGATCGCTTCCTTCCCTGGACGGGCTGATGGCCCGATCTCTTACGGGCGGTCCATGTGGCGCGCCAATGAGTTCGGCTCGTGGGATTGATGAGCATTATAGATCGGACAGGAGCGCCCGGCTGCGCTAGGGAGAAGGCACTCTCCTGCCCCGCAGGCTGCCACCCAGGGAACGCCCGATGAACGCCATCCACCACTCCAAGGTCCGCCCCGGCGACCCGGCCCTGGCGGCGCGGCTGAAGCGCGAGACCGAGGGCGAGGTGAAGTTCGCCCCCGCCGACCGCGGCCGCTATGCCACCGATGCCAGCATCTACCAGGTGGAGCCGGTCGGCGTGCTGGTGCCGAAGACCATCGCGGACGTGCAGGCGGCGCTGGCCATCTGCCGCGAGGCCGGCGTGCCGGTGCTGCCGCGCGGCGGCGGCACCAGCCAGTGCGGCCAGACCGTCAACCGCGCCCTGGTGATCGACTGCACCAAGCATCTGCGCCGCGTGCTGGAGGTGGACGAGGCGGCCGGCATCGCCCGCGTCGAGCCTGGCATCGCCCTCGGCGCGCTGAACGACGCGCTGAAGTCCCGCAAGAAGTTCTTCCCCGTCGATCCCTCCACCTGGGCGCGCTGCACCATCGGCGGCATGGCCGGCAACAATTCCTGTGGCAGCAAGTCCATCCGCTACGGGCTGATGGCCGACAACGTGCTGGCCATCGACGCGCTGCTGGCCAGCGGCGAGCGGCATACCTTCGGCGAGCTGCCGGACAATCTCGGGGCCGGGATGCCGGCCGGCGTCGCCGCGCTGGTGCAGTCGCTGCGCGCCCTGGGGGCGGCCGAGGCGGAGGAGATCGCGGCGCGCTTCCCGAAGCAGTTGCGCCGCGTCGGCGGCTACAACATCGAGGCGTTGACCCCCGCCGCGCGCGCCGAGGGTCGCGGCAACCTGGCGCGGCTGCTGGTGGGCAGCGAGGGGACGCTCGCCTTCTCCGCCTCGCTGGACCTGAAGCTGTGGCCGATCAAGCCGCGCAAGGTGCTGGGCATCTGTCAGTTCCCCACCTTCCGCGCCGCCATGGCCGCCAGCCAGCACCTCGTCACGCTGAACCCCGAGGCGGTCGAACTGGTGGACCGCACCATGATCGACCTCGGCCGCTCCATCCCGATCTACCGCGCCACCATCGATCAGATCGTGCGCGGCGAGCCGGACAGCCTGCTCATCGTCGAGTTCCACGGCGATGACGACGCGGCCCTGCTGCGCGACCTCGACCGGCTGGACGAGATGATGGGCGATCTCGGCTACCCCGGTGCCGTGGTGCGCGCCACCGACGCCACCCTCCAGGCCAGCATCGCCGAGGTGCGCGAGGCGGGGCTCAACATCATGATGAGCATGAAGGGCGACGGAAAGCCGGTCTCCTTCATCGAGGACACGGCGGTCGACCTGCCCGACCTCGCCGACTACACGGAGCGGCTGAACGCGGTGTTCGAGCGCCACGGCACCAAGGGCACCTGGTACGCCCATGCCAGCGTCGGCTGCCTGCATGTGCGGCCCGTGCTGAACATGAAGGATGGCGCGGATGTCGCGAAGATGCGCGCCATCGCCGAGGAATGCTTCGCCCTCGTCCGCGAATACAAGGGCAGCCACTCGGGCGAGCACGGGGATGGCATCGTCCGTTCCGAGTTCCACGAGAGCATGTTCGGCGCCCGCATCGTCCGCGCCTTCGAGGCGGTGAAGGACGGCTTCGACCCGGAGGGGCTGCTCAACCCCGGCCGCGTCGTCCGCGCGCCGCGCATGGATGACCGCTCCCTGTTCCGCTACCCGCCCGGTTACCGCGCGGACGAGGCGGTGAAGCCGGCGCTGGACTGGTCCGCCTGGCCCGGGCCGCAGGGCGGTTTCCTCGGCGCCGTCGAGATGTGCAACAACAACGGCACCTGCCGGAAGTTCGACGCCAACGTCATGTGCCCCTCCTTCCGCGTGACGCGGGAGGAGCAGCACCTGACGCGCGGCCGCGCCAACACGCTGCGCCTGGCGCTGACGGGTCAGCTCGGGCCGGACGCGCTGGCCGGCGACGAGGTGGCCGAGGCGCTCTCCCTGTGCGTCTCCTGCAAGGGCTGCAAGCGCGAATGCCCGACCGGCGTGGACATGGCCAAGATGAAGATCGAGGTGCAGCACGCAAGGGCGCGGAAGCATGGCATCAAGCTGAAGGACCGCATCATCGCCGAGCTGCCGCGCTGGGCGCCCTGGGCGGCGCGGCTGCCGGAGGTGGCCAACGCGCGCGACACCATCCCCGGCCTCGCCGGCCTCTCCGAGCGGATGCTGGGCCTGGCCGCCGGCCGCACCCTGCCGAAGTTCCGCCGCGACGTGTTCCGCGACCGCGAGGCGGTGACCGGCGGCCCGAATCAGGAGGTGCTGCTCTTCGCCGACACCTTCAACCGCTACTACGAGCCGGAGGTGCTGCGCGACGCGGTGACGGTGCTGGGCCATGCCGGCTACCGCGTCCGCCCGGCCCGGGCGCATGAGGGCCGCCCGCTCTGCTGCGGCCGCACCTACCTCGCCGCCGGCATGGTGGACCGCGCGCGGGAGGAGGCCCGGCGCACGCTGGAGGCGCTCTCCGGAACCGATGCGCCGGTGATCGGGCTGGAGCCCTCCTGCCTCACCACCCTGCGCGACGAGTTCCTCTCCCTCCTCCCCGGGGAGGAGAGCCGGAAGCTCTCGGAGCGCGCCTTCCTCGCCACCGAGTTCCTGGCGAAGGAGGATGGGCTGCTGCCGCTGCACGGCATCCAGGCCCCCCGCGCCCATATCCACGGCCATTGCCACCAGAAGGCCTTCGGCGCCTTCCCGGCGGCGGTGAAGACGCTGCGCCGCATCCCCGGGCTGGAGGTGGCGCCCATCGCCTCCTCCTGCTGCGGCATGGCGGGCAGCTTCGGCTACGAGGCGAAGAATCTGGAGGCGAGCAAGGCGATGGCGGAGCTTTCCCTGATCCCGGCGGTGCGCGCGGCGGCACCGGAAGACCTGATCGTGGCGGACGGCACCTCCTGCCGCCACCAGATCCGCGACCTCGCGGGGCGCGAGGCGCTGCACTCGGTGCAGGTGCTGGCCCGCGCGGCGCGCCCGGCATGAGCCTCTCCCCGCCGGATGTCCTCGGCTTCTGGTTCGGCGACGACGCCACGGTGTTCCGCCCCCGCTGGTTCCAGCGCGACGACGCCTTCGACGAGGCCATCCGCGCCCGCTTCGGTGCGGCGGTGGACCCGGCGCGGGAGGGGGCGCTGGATGGCTGGGCGGAGACGCCGGAGGGCGGCCTCGCATTGGCGATCCTGCTGGACCAGTTCCCCCGCAACCTGTTCCGCGGCACGCCCCGGGCCTTCGCCAGCGATGCCCATGCCCGCGCCATCGCCCGCCGCGTGGTGCTGGAGCGGCGGCACGACCTGGCGCTGCACCCGGTGCAGCGGAGCTTCCTCTACCTGCCCTTCGAGCATTCCGAGGCGATGGCCGACCAGGAGCTTTCCGTCGCGCTGTTCGAGGGCCTGCGGGACCACGCGCCGTCCCGCCAGCCCGGCGGCGTCATCGACTATGCCTGGCGGCACCGGGCCGTAATCCGCTGCTTCGGCCGCTTCCCGCACCGGAACGCGGCGCTGGGGCGGGCGGACACCGCCGCCGAGGCCGCCTATCTCGCGCAGCCCGGCGCCGGCTTCTGAAGGCCGGCCCGGCGGCGGGGCCGGTTTCGCCGCGCCCGATTCACAAGAACGTGCGCCGAATCCGGCCTTCCCCGCGGCGCGGCGTGGGCGGCACCGCCCCGCCGCCGCATCGTGTGCTGTCCCACCCCGGCTCGCAGGGCAATTTCCCGCCCAGAACAGCGATTTAGCCAGTCGGGACCGAACTCTGTGACAGTTTCGCCACAGGCCCCATTCATTGCAAAACCGTACCGCAACTTGGAGATGAAACTCTGGTTTTCCCTGCGCCCGTCCACTGGGTTGCCAAGGAATATGACCATGACGCTTCGTCGCCTGCTTCTCGCCGCCACCGTCCTCGCCACGCCGGGCGTTGCCCTTGCCCAGGGCACCTCTTCCTCTCCCTGGTACTCGCCCATGGGCTGGCTGCCGACCGCCGCGGCCGAGCCGGTCTCGGGCGTCTATATCGGCGCCGGCGCCGGCTGGAACCACTCCGACGCGCGTGGCCTGACGGCCCAGGGCGGCAACGCCGCCTACTTCGACGGCACCTCGGGCAACCGCCAGGGCAACCTCGGCTTCGAGGAGGGCTTCATGGGCGCCCTCTCGGTCGGCTACGGCTTTGGCAACGGCTTCCGCACCGAGATCGAGGGCAGCTACCGCTACAACAACGTCGACCGCCTGGGCGGCTTCCAGAACCGCGCCGGCGGCGCGCCGGGCGTGGCCTTCCGCAACATCGACGGCGACATGCAGCAGTACGCCGTGATGGCGAACGTGTTCTACGACTTCCAGCTGCCGCGCTGGTTCCCGAACATGCCGGTGGCCGTGGTCCCCTACATCGGCGGTGGCGTGGGCTACATGTGGACGGAGCTGGAAGCCAGCGGCGCCCGCCTGCCGGCCGGCGCCAACAGCGTCCGCATCGATGACTCCGCCGGCCAGTTCGCCTATCAGGGCATCGCCGGCCTGGCCTTCCCGATCACCGCCGTGCCGGGCCTCTCGGTCACCGCCGAGTACCGCTACACGGGCGCGCTGCAGACCAAGTTCGACGGCACGGTGCGCAACCCGGCGGGCGGCGTCGTCTCGCGCGGCAGCTACGAGGTGGACCAGGCGCACAACCACTCCGCCATGCTGGGCCTGCGCTATGCCTTCAACCAGCCGGTGCCGGCCGCGCCCGTGCCGGTCGTGGCGCCCGCGCCCGCCGCTGCCCCGGCTCCGGCCCGCACCTATCTGGTGTTCTTCGACTTCGACCGCGCCGACCTGACGGACCGCGCCCGCCAGATCATCGCCGAGGCCGCCCAGAACAGCAGCCGCGTGCAGACCACCCGCATCGAGATCGCCGGCCACGCCGACCGCTCGGGCTCGCCGCAGTACAACCAGCGCCTCTCGCAGCGCCGCGCCGATGCGGTCGCCGCCGAGCTGGTCCGCCTCGGTGTCGCCCGCTCCGCCATCGGCGTGCAGGCCTTCGGCGAAAGCCGCCCGCTGGTGCCGACGGCCGACGGCGTGCGCGAGCCGCAGAACCGCCGCGTCGAGATCGTCCTGCGCTGATCACGCAGGCCGGTTCCGCACGGAACGAGAGGGGGGCGCCGCGAGGCGCCCCTTTTTTCATGCCGCCCTCCGCGCGGCGGCGGCATGAAAAAAGGGCGGGGCGCCATGGCGCCCCGCCCGGCCGGGTGGGTGTAATCCCTCAGTTCATCCGCGTGGGCGGGTCGCCCGGCGGATCCCCGAGCGGCGGGATGTCGGGCGCATCCGGCGTCGGCTGGTCCGGCCCCGGCGGCTCGTCGATCGGCGGCTCCGGCAGGTCCGGGCCCGGCGGCTCGCCGGGCGGCGGCATCGGCGCCGGCGGATCGGTCGGCGGGATCGGGATCTGCGCCCGGATGCCGGTGTCTGGCAGGCCTTGGACTCGCATGGGGTCCCTCACTCCTGTTCAAGGATAGAGAAGCGGGCGGGGAGGCCATGGGTTGCCGCCCCGGGCGCCGAATTCGCCCCGCATGGCGTGAGGCACAGCCATGACATCTCTCATGTTGCAGCGCACAAAAATTCTCCCCTAGTCTGAGGCTGAGGGAAAGCCGTGCACGGCCTCGACTGACGGAGAGTCGGATGCGACGTAGGGATTTTGTCCGCCATGCCTCGGCGGGGCTGCTGGCGGCGCCCGCCCTCCTGGCCGCGGGCCGGGCCAGGGCGGTGGAGCCGGTCGATGTGGAGCTGGCGCTGGCGGTGGATGTCAGCCGCTCGGTGGACGCGGAGGAGCAGGAGCTGCAATTCCGCGGCTATGCCGCCGCCTTCCGGGACCCGCGCCTGCTGGACGGTATCGCGCGCGGGGCGATCGGTTCCATCGCCGTATGCTTCTTCACTTGGTCCGACTGGAACGTGCAGGAGCTGCTGGTGCCCTGGGCGCGCATCGACGGGCGGGAGAGCGGCGAGCGCTTCGCCGCCGCCATCGACGCCGCGCCGCGCCGCACGCACCTCTACACCTCGATCTCCGCCGCCATCGACTACGCGGCCACGCTGTTCGGCCAGGGCTATGAGGGCACGCGCCAGGTGGTGGACATCTCCGGCGACGGCGTGAACAACTCCGGGCGGCCGCTGGCCCAGGCGCGCGCCGACGCGCTGTCCCGGGGCATCATCCTGAACGGCCTGGCGGTGCTGGACCGCACCCCGCCCCCCGCGCAGTTCGCCACCCTCCCCCCGCCGCTCGACGACTACTACCGGGACGAGGTGATCGGCGGCCCGGGCGCCTTCCTGATGGTGGCGGAGGGCTTCCAGGCCTTCGAGGGCGCAGTGCGGCGCAAGATCATCCGCGAGATCGCCAGCAATCCGCCGCCCGGCCCGCTGGTGGAGCGCGCCTACGCCTGAGGGCGGGCGCGCTGCCCTGCGCGCCCCGCAGCCCCGTCCCCCGGCCCCGTCCTCTGGCGCCGGGGCGTGCCCGGGCGCATGGTCGGCGCCTCTGCCCCCACAGGAGGAAACGGCGCCGGATGCAAGAGGAAAACGATGGCCTGCCGCAGCCGCAGCGGCTCTGGGCGATCCTGGCGCTCGCCGTCTCCATCGCCATGGCGGTCATGGATTCCTCCATCGCCAATGTCGCCCTCCCCGCCATCGCGGCCGATCTGCGCGTGCCGCCTTCCGACGCCATCCTGGTGGTGAACGCCTACCAGATCGCCGTGGTGATGGCGCTGCTGCCGCTGGCCTCGCTGGGCGAGCTGATCGGGCATGAGAAGGTGTACCGCACGGGGCTGGCGCTGTTCGTCATCGCCTCGCTGTTCTGCGCCATGGCCGATTCCCTCACCGGCCTCGCCACCGCGCGGGCCGTGCAGGGGCTCGGTGCCGCCGGGCTGATGAGCGTCAACACCGCGCTGGTACGCTTCATCTATCCGCAGCGCCTGCTGGGGCAGGGCGTGGGTGTCAACGCGCTGGTGGTGGCCATCTCCTCGGTGCTCGGGCCGACGGTGGCTGCGGGCATCCTGAGCGTGGCGCACTGGCCCTGGATCTTCGCCGTCAACATCCCGGTGGGCGCGCTGGCGCTGCTGCTCGCCATCCGCTTCCTGCCCGCCACGCCGCGCGCCCGGCGCCGCTTCGACGCGGCCAGCGCCCTGCTCAGCGCCGCCACCTTCGGCCTCGTGATGACGGCGCTGGAGCAGTTCGCCCGCGGTGCCGCCCCCTGGCAGGCGGGGCTGATCCTGGCCGGCGGCGTGGCGGCCGGCATCGCCCTGGTGCGGCGCCAGGCCGGGCGGCCGGCGCCGCTGCTGCCGGTGGACCTGCTGCGCATCCCCATCTTCGCCCTGTCGGTCGCCACCGCCATCTGCTCCTTCGCCGCACAGATGCTGGCCTTCGTGGCCCTGCCCTTCTTCCTGCAGCACGGCCTCGGCCGCAGCCAGGTGGAGACGGGGCTGCTGATGACACCCTGGCCGCTGGTGCTCATCATCGTCTCGCCGCTGGCCGGGCGTGCCTCCGACAAGCTGCCGGCAGGTTTGCTGGGCGGCCTCGGCCTCGGGCTGATGGCCACAGGGCTGGCGCTGCTGGCCTGGCTGCCCGAGGCGCCCACCGCCCTCGACATCGGCTGGCGCATGGCGCTGTGCGGCCTCGGCTTCGGGCTGTTCCAGAGCCCCAACAACCGCACCCTCCTCTCCTCCGCCCCGCGCGAGCGCAGCGGCGGCGCCAGCGGCATGCTCTCCACCTCCCGCCTGCTGGGGCAGACCAGCGGCGCGGCGATGGCGGCCTTGACCTTGCGGCTGGCCGGGGAGAATGGCGCCACGGCGGCGCTCGGCGTCGCCGCCACCATCGCCGCCGGCGCGGCGCTGATCAGCTTCACACGCCTCACACCCCGCATCCGCTGAGATCGCCCTGCCAGGAGTGCCGCCCATGTCCGCCGAGCCGAAACACCCCTCCCCCGAGGCGCTGGGAGAGGAGATCCTGCGCCAGACCGCCGCCTGCGGCCCCGGCAAGTCCATCTGCCCGAGCGAGGTGGCGCGCGCCCTGATGCCGGACCCGCTGTGGCGCAGCCTGATGACACCCGTGCGCCACGCCGCGCTGAAGCTGCAGAAGGAAGGGCGCATCGAGATCCTGCGCAAGGGCAAGCCGGTGCCGGCCGAGGAGGTGCGCGGCGTCATCCGCCTGCGCGCCGCCGGCGCGGCCTGACGCGCGGGCCGCTTCCCTTCTCCTGCGAGGTCGCTTTTCCATGCGGCGCATCCTTCCCTTCCTCGGCGAGGCCTGGGCGCTGGCGCGCCCCTACTGGAACAGCGAGGAACGCTGGCGCGCGCGTGGCCTGCTGGCCGTGGTCGTGCTGCTGAACCTGGCGCTGGTGGGCATGGGCGTGCTGCTCACCTACTGGCAGCGCGCCTTCTACAACGCGCTGGAGGCAAAGGACTTCGCGGCCTTCACCGGGCTGATCCTGTGGGGCCAGGGCGGCGAGGAAGGCTTCATGCCCGGCTTCTCCCTCATCGCCGCGGCCTACATCCTGGTGGGCGTCTATGCGCTGTATCTCCAGCAGGCGCTGCAGATCCGCTGGCGCCGCTGGCTGACCGACCGGATGCTCTCCGGCTGGCTGGAGAAGCGCGCCTATTACCGCATCGCGCTGACCGATGCCGGCACCGACAACCCCGACCAGCGCATCGCCGACGACACCCGCCTCTATGTGGACGGCACCCTCGTCCTCGGCCTCGGGCTGATGAACGCGGTGGTGACGCTGGCCTCCTTCGTGGTGGTGCTGTGGGGCCTGTCGGGGCCGATGGAGGTCTTCGGCCTCTCCATCCCCGGCTACATGGTGTGGGTGGCGCTGCTCTATGCCGGGCTCGGCACCTGGCTGGCGCACCTGATCGGCCGCAAGCTGATCGGGCTGAACTTCCTGCAGCAGCGGGTGGAGGCGGATTTCCGCTACGCCCTGGTGCGCTTCCGCGAGACCATGGAGGGCGTGGCGCTGCATGGCGGCGAGGCGCAGGAGAAGCGCGGCCTGCTGGCCCGCTTCGGCGCCGTCATCCAGAACTGGTGGGGCATCATGCGCGCCACCAAGCAGCTCACCTTCTTCACCGCGGGCTACGGGCAGCTCGCGGTCATCTTCCCCATCGTCGTCGCGGCGCCCGCCTTCTTCGCCGGGCGCATCCAGCTCGGCGGGCTGATCCAGACCTCCTCCGCCTTCGGCGAGGTGCAGGGCTCGCTCTCCTGGATCGTCACCAACTACGCGCGGCTGACCGAGTGGCGCGCCACGGTGGAGCGCCTCACCGGCTTCCAGCGCGCCCTGCGGGCGGCGCAGGAGGCGGCCGGGGAAGGCCCCTCCCTCACCGCCGGCGGCGGCGACGGGCTGCGGGTGGAGGCGCTCTCCATCGCCCTGCCCGATGGCCGCGCCCTGACACAGGATGCCGCGCTGCACCTGGCGCCGGGCGAGGCGGTGGTCATCACCGGCGCCTCGGGCAGCGGCAAGTCCACCCTGTTCCGGGCGCTCGCCGGCATCTGGCCCTTCGGCACCGGGCGCATCGCGCTGCCGCCGGGCGAGGCGCTGTTCCTGCCGCAGCGCCCCTACATCCCGCTCGGCACGCTGCGCGCCGCCATCTGCTACCCGCATGATGCGGCAGGGTATCCGGAGGAGGCCGTGGTGGCGGCGCTGGAACAGGCCGGCCTCGGCGCGCTGCGCGGCCGGCTGGACGCGGTGGAGCCCTGGGAGCGCCGCCTCTCGGGCGGCGAGCAGCAGCGGCTGGCGCTGGCCCGCGCCCTGCTGCTGAAGCCGCGCTGGCTGTTCCTCGACGAGGCGACGGCCAGCCTCGACCCGGAGGCGGAGGAGCATCTCTACGCCACGCTGCGGCGCGAACTGCCGGAGACCGCCATCCTCTCCATCGCACACCGCCCCGCCGTGGTGCGCCACCACGACCGGGTGCTGCGCCTCTCGGAGGGGCGGATCGGTCCCGCCTGAAGGGGTGGCGCGGCCCCTTCAGGCGCTGCCGATGAAGATGCCCGTCAGCAGCACCAGCACGCCGCCCAGCACCACCTGCACGATGGCGCTGGTGAAGGGCGTCTCCATGTAGCGCCAGCGGATCCAGGCGATGGCGAACAGCTCCAGCGCCACGATCACCCCCGCCACCGCCGTGGCGGTCCAGAAATCCGGGATCAGATACGGCAGGGTGTGGCCGAGGCCGCCCAGCGTCGTCATCACGCCGCAGACGCCGCCGCGCAGCCAGGGATGGCCGCGCCCGGTGATCTCGCCATCGTCCGAGAGCGCCTCGGTCAGCCCCATGCTGATGCCGGCGCCGATGGAGGCGGCGAGGCCGACGACGAAGGCATCGCCCGAGTTCTGCGTGACGAAGGCGGCGGCGAAGATCGGCGCCAGTGTGGAGACGGAGCCGTCGATCAGCCCCGCCAGGCCCGGCTGCACCACCTGCAGCAGCAGCATCCGCCGCGCCTCGGCATCCTCGGCGCTGCGGGCGTCGGCGGGCAGCAACTCGGCCTCCAGCGCCGCGGCGCGGTCCTCGTGCTTCTGCTCGATCTCGGCGAGGTCGCCGAGCAGGCGGCGCACCTCGGTGTCACGCGCGCGCTCGGCGGCACGGGCATAGAACTGGCCGGCCTCGCGTTCCATCAGCGCCGCCTGGGCGCGCACCGTCTCGATCCGCAGATCCCGCATCAGCCAGACCGGGCGGCGCTTCATGAAGCCGCGCACATCCTGCCGGGTGATGTAGGGCATCTCCCGCCCGAACTTCGCCTCGTAGAGGGTCAGCAGGCGGTGGCGGTGCTCCTCCTCCTCCGCCGCCATCGCGTCGAACAGCGCGGCGGAGGCGGGGTAGCTGGCCCGCAGCCGCAGCGCGAAGCTGCGGTAGATGCGGGCATCCTCCTCCTCATTGGCGACCGCCAGGGCGAGGGTCTCGGCCTCCGTCAGGTCCTGGAAGCGTTTCATGCGGGTGGCTCTCCTGCCCGGCATTGTTGCCGCGGAGCCCGGGCGAGGCAACCCGGCAGGCGCAGTTTCCGCCGATCTTTCAGGTACTTGGAGAGAATGCGCCGCGTTCTCAACCCGGCTTCGCAAAGCCCCCGGCACGGCCCATGATGCGGCTCCGAACCCGCAGGAAAGGATCTGGCCCATGACCGCCGTGCTGCAGCCCGCCATCGACCATGTGGTGATCAATGTCGGCGACAGGCTGGACGACGCGGCCGGGCGCTACGCCCGGCTCGGCTTCCAGCTCACCGAGCGCGGGCATCACTCCCTGGGTTCCAGCAACAACCTCGCCATCTTCGGCACGGACTACCTGGAGCTGCTGGGCTTCGAGCCAGGCCGCGCGGCGGCGCGGCCGGAACTGCTGAGCATGCCGGCCGGCCTGGGCGGGCTGGTGTTCAAGCCGCCGGCCGATGCCGGCTTCCGCGACCGCGTGGCCGCCGCCGGACTGCCGGTGCAGGATTCCCGCGAATTCGTCCGCCCCGTCGCGCTGCCGGACGGCACCAGCCCGGAGGCGCATTTCCGGGTGACGCATCTGGGGCCGGAGGTCACCTTCGGCGGGCGCGTCTTCTTCTGCCACCACTTCACGCCGGAGCTGGTGTGGCGGCCGGAATGGCAGCGCCATGCCAATGGCGTCACCGGCATCGCCGAGTTCGGCATCGTCAGCGACGACCCGGCGCGGGCGCTGGCGCCCTACAAGGCGCTGTTCGGCGAGGAGGCGATCCGGCCCGTGGCGGGGGGGCTGGCCATCCAGGCGGCGCAGGGCGCCGTGCTGGTGCTGCTGCCCGAGGCCGCGCGCAGCCACTGGGGCGAGGGCCTGCCGGAGCTGCCCGCCAGCGGCGAGCGCATGGTGGCGCTGAGCTTCCGCACCGGGGGAACCGGGCTGGACACGGCGCGGGCGGCGCTCCAGTCCGGCGGGGTGCCGATGCTGGAGAAGCCGGGCCGCATCCTGGTGCCGGCCGAGGAAGCCTGCGGCGTGGCCCTGGCCTTTCTCGGCTGAGGCGGCGCCTCAGGCGCCCGTAAAATGGCCGGGCTGGGCGGCGCGCAGCGTCTCCACCCGGCCCAGCGTGTCCGCCAGATGGCGCCGCAGCGCCATGGCGGCGCCGGCGCCGTCCCCGGCCAGGATGGCGCCGGCGATCGCCTCATGCTCGCGCAGGATGGTCTCGGCCTTGCCGGGCGCGGGCAGGTGCAGGCGGCGCAGCCGGTCGAGATGCCCGCTGCGGCTGCGCACCATGGCCCAGAGCGGGGAAATGCCGGCCGCCTCGTGGAGCGCCTCGTGGAAGGCGTCGTCGGCAGCGGTAAGGCCGGCATGATCCTCCCGCGCCACCAGCGCCTGCCGCGCGAGGTGCCCGGCCAGCACCTCGCCCAGCGTGGCCGGGGGCGCGGCGGCGAGCGCCTGCACCATCTCCAGCTCCACGGCGCGCCGCAGGAACTGTGCCTGGCGCGCGCTGGTCAGGTCGATCGGCGCCACGCGGGTGGAGGCGCTCGGCACCACCTCCACCAGCCCCTCCGCCTCCAGCCGCATCAGCGCCTCGCGCACCGGCGTCTGGCTGAGGCCGAGCTGCGCCGCCAGCGCCGCGCGGGAGAGCACCGCCCCCGGCGGCAACGCCAGGGTCAGGATGGCCTCGCGCAGGCTGGCATAGGCGAAGGCGCCCGCCGAGGGAGGGCGTCCGAAGGGCTGCAGGGGAAGGGCGGCAGGCGGCTGGATGACGGACATGGTGGGAACCTTATAAGCCCGGCACGCGAAATCCGAAATATCGGCTGCTTGCCGGACAAGGTGATGTCCGGTATCGAGGATGGCAAGGCCGCCCTGTCGCGACGGCCGGATCAGGGAAACGTTCCATGGCCCCAGCCTTGCCCCGAGCCTTGCCCCGCCTCCTGGTGGCGCGCCGCCTGACCCCGGCCGCCACAGACCGCGCCCGCCGCGAGTTCGACGCCCTGCTGGCGGAGCACGACATGAGCACGGAGGAGGCGATCGACGCCGCCGCCGCGCACCGGGCGGAGGCCATCCTGATCGGCCCCAAGGTGAAGCTGGATGCCGCCGCCATCGCCCGGCTGCCGGGCCATGTGAAGCTGATCGCCAACAGCAGCGTCGGCTACGACCACATGGATGCCGAGGCCGCCCGCGCCCGCGGCATCCTGGTGACCAACACGCCGGACGTGCTGACCGACTGCACCGCCGACCTCGCCTTCCTGCTCATCCTCGCCGCCTGCCGCCGCGCGCATGAATACGAGGCGCTGATGCGCGCGGGCTGGCGCAAGGGGCTCGGCCTGCCGGACATGCTGGGCGTGCGGCCCTCCGGCAAGGTGCTCGGCATCGTCGGCATGGGGCGCATCGGGCGGGCCGTGGCGCAGCGCGCGCGCGGCTTCGGCATGCGCATCCTCTACCACAACCGCAGCCGCCTCTCCCCCGATCTGGAGCAGGGCGCGGAATACTTCGCCTCGGTGCCCGAGATGCTGCCGCACTGCCAGATCCTCTCGCTGCACCTGCCGGGCGGCGCGGCGAATGGCGTGCTGATGGACGAGGCCGCCTTCGCCGCCCTGCCGCGCGGCGCCGTCTTCGTCAACACCGCGCGCGGCTCGCTGGTGGACGAGGACGCGCTGCTCGCGGCGCTCACCTCCGGCCATCTCTTCGCCGCCGGGCTCGACGTGTTCCGCCGCGAGCCCGACTACGACACGCGCTTCGCCGCCCTGCCCAACGTGTTCCTCACGCCGCATGTCGCCAGCGCCACGCTGGAGACGCGCGACGCCATGGGCCTGCGCGCCCTCGACAACGTGGCCGCCATCGCCGCCGGCCGCGCTCCCCTCGACCCTGTCTGACCCGGAAGCCCTGCCGCCATGAGCGAATCCCCGAGCAGTTCCCCCCTGCCCCGCGTCAAGTCGCCCGAGGAGCTGCGCAGCCGCCGCTGGTTCGGCCCCGCCGACCTCCGCTCCTTCGGCCACCGCTCCCGCGCCATGCAGATGGGCTACGCGCCGGAGGAATGGACCGGCAAGCCGATCATCGCCATCCTCAACACCTGGTCGGACCTCAACCCCTGCCACGCGCACTTCAAGCAGCGCGTCGATGACGTGAAGCGCGGCGTGCTGCAGGCGGGCGGCTTCCCCGTCGAGCTGCCGGCGATCTCGCTGGACGAGAGCTACCTCAAGCCCACCTCCATGCTCTACCGCAACCTGCTGGCGATGGAGGCGGAG
This sequence comes from Roseomonas sp. TS2, assembly GCF_058833935.1. Taxonomy (NCBI): domain Bacteria; kingdom Pseudomonadati; phylum Pseudomonadota; class Alphaproteobacteria; order Acetobacterales; family Roseomonadaceae; genus Roseomonas; species Roseomonas sp. TS2. The sequence continues at coordinate 33,590 of NZ_JCACVY010000017.1, forward strand.
GAGCTGATCCGCAGCCACCCCGTCGATGGCGTGGTGCTGATGGGCGGCTGCGACAAGACGACGCCGGGCCTGATGCTCGGCGCCACCAGCGCCAATGTGCCGGCCATCTACCTGCCCGCCGGCCCCATGCTGCGCGGCAACTGGGCCGGCAAGGTGCTCGGCTCCGGCTCGGATTCCTGGAAGTACTGGGACGAGCTGCGCGCCGGCAAGATCACCGACAAGGACTGGCTCGGCGTCGAGCAGGGCATCGCCCGCAGCTACGGCACCTGCATGACCATGGGCACGGCCAGCACCATGACGGCGATCGCGGAAGCGGCCGGCATGTGCCTGCCCGGCGCCTCCTCCATCCCGGCGGCGGATGCCAACCACATCCGCATGGCCTCCGCCTGCGGCCGCCGCATCGTCGAGATGGTGTGGGAGGATCTGACGCCGCAGAAGATCCAGACGCGCCCGGCCTTCGAGAACGCCATCGCGGTGGCGATGGCCATGGGCTGCTCGACCAACGCCATCATCCACCTCATCGCCATGGCGCGGCGCGCGGGGCAGGATATCGGCCTCGACGATTTCGAGCGCTACAGCCGCAAGGTGCCCGTCATCGGCAATGTGCGCCCCTCGGGCAGCACCTACCTGATGGAGGATTTCTTCTACGCCGGCGGCATCTGCGCGCTGATGGGCAACATCCGCGAGCACCTGCACCTGGACTGCCTCACCGTCACCGGCCGGACCATGGGCGAGAACATCGCCGACGCGAAGGTCTACAATGACGACGTGATCCGCCCCCTCTCCAACCCGATCTATGGCGAGGGGTCGCTCGCGGTGCTGAAGGGCAACCTCGCCCCCTCCGGCTGCGTCATCAAGCCCGCCGCCATGGACCAGAAGTTCCTGAAGCACTCCGGCCCCGCCGTGGTGTTCGACGACTACCCCTCGATGAAGAAGGCCGTGGAGGACGAGGATTATCCCTTCACGCCGGACAGCGTGCTGGTGCTGCGCAACGCCGGCCCGCAGGGCGGCCCCGGCATGCCGGAATGGGGCATGCTGCCCATGCCCAAGAAGCTGCTGAAGATGGGGCTGCGCGACATGCTGCGCATGTCGGATGCGCGCATGTCCGGCACCAGCTACGGCGCCTGCATCCTGCACGTCTCGCCCGAGAGCTTCGTCGGCGGCCCGCTGGCGCTGCTGCAGACGGGCGACATCATCGAGATGGACGTGCAGGCGCGCAGCCTCAACATGCTGGTCTCCGAGGAGGAGCTGGAGCGCCGGCGCGCCGCCTGGGTGCAGCCCGCGGCGCGCTACGAGCGCGGCTATGGCTGGATGTTCACCAAGCACATCCGCCAGGCCGACGAGGGCTGCGACTTCGACTTCCTGGGCACCGAATTCGGCGCCCCCGTCCCCGAACCCGTCATCTACTGAGCGAAGGCGAAACGCCCATGGCCCTGAGCCCCGAGACCCGCGACAAGCTGAAGCAGGTCAGCACCGCCACCCTGGCCACCGCGCTGTTCAAGCGCGGCTTCCGCAGCCAGATGATCCAGGGCGTGCAGCCGCTGCGCCCGATGGCGGAGAGCATGGTGGGGGAGGCCTTCACGCTGCGCTACATGCCGGCGCGCGAGGACCTCAACAAGCTCGACGTGTTCCGCGACCGCGCCCACCCGCAGCGCAAGGCGGTGGAGGAATGCCCCCCCGGCGCGGTGATGGTGATGGACAGCCGCAAGGACCCGCGCGCCGCCTCGGCGGGCGGCATCCTGGTGACGCGGCTGCAGCAGCGCGGCGTGGCCGGCGTCGTCACCGATGGCGGCTTCCGCGACAGCGCGGAGATCGCCACGCTCGACATGCCGTCCTTCCACGCCCGCCCCTCGGCGCCCACCAACCTGACGCTGCACCAGGCCATCGACATCAATGTGCCGATCGGCTGCGGCGACGCGCCCGTGTTCCCGGGCGATGTCATCGTCGGCGACAATGACGGCGTCATCGTCATCCCCGCGCATCTCGCCGACGAGATCGCCACCGAGGCCACCGAGATGACGGCCTTCGAGGATTTCGTCACGGAGAAGGTGCGCGGCGGCCAGAGCATCCTCGGCCTCTACCCGCCGACCGACGAGAGCAACCTCGCCGCCTTCGCCGAATGGCGGAAGGCGAACGGGCGCTGACGCGCCGCCGGGGGAGGCCGCCCTCCCCCGGCTTTCGCCGCCTCAGTCGAAGCTGAGGAAGCCCGGCATCTCGCTGATCGGCCGCGCGGCCTTCAGCTTCGCGAGGTCCGGCACCGGGCGGGCGAGCGCCGTGTCGCCCGCCGTCGCCGCCTCGATGGCGGCGGCCACCGCGATCACCAGCGCGTCGCCGCCGCGCGGGCCGACGATCTGCAGGCCGAAGGGCATGCCCGCATGGTCCACGCCGAGCGGGATGCTGATGGCCGGGTGGCCCACCAGCGTCACCGCATAGGCCATGGCCAGCCAGTGGAAGTAGTTCTTCGTCGGCTGGCCGTCGATCTCGGACGGGTAAAGCTCGCTCCACGGGCGCGGCGAGAGGGTGATGGCGGGGGTGATGATGACGTCCACGCCGCTCTCGAAGAAGCCCTGCCACGCGCGGTACATCTTCGTCTGCGCCACCGAGGCACGGGCCACGTCATTGGCGCTGTAGCGCAGCCCCTCCTCGACATTGGCGCGCACATTGGGGCCGACATCCTGCGGCCGCACCCGCACCTTCTCCTCATGCGCGGCCAGGAAGTTCAGCGCGCGCAGGATGGCGAAGGTCTCGTCGGCGCCGTCACAGTTCGGCGTCTTCTCCTCGACGCTGGCGAAGAAGGGCGAGAGCGCCTTCATCCGCTCGGCAAAGACGGCGCGGATGTGCTTCTCGGTCGGCGCGAAGCCGAAATCCGGCGTGGCGGCCACGTGCAGGGTGGAGAGGTCCACCGCCTCGTGCAGCGGCATGCCGCGCCGCACGTCGATATCGGGCAGGGTGTAGGCCAGCGGGTCGAGCGCGTGGTCGGCGGCCATGACGGAGAGCATCAGGGCAAGGTCGCCCATGTCGCGCGCCATCGGGCCCAGCACCGGCAGGTTGGACCAGCCGAGCAGGCGGCGCTCCGCCGGCACCAGGCCGGGGCTGGGGCGGAAGCCGACGATGCCGTTGAAGGCCGCCGGGTTGCGCAAGCTGCCGCCGGTGTCCGAGCCGCTGGCCAGCGGCACCATCGAGCAGGCCAGCGCCACGCCGGAGCCGCCCGAGGAGCCGGCCGCCGAGCGCGTCGGGTCGAAGGGGTTGCCCGTCGCGCCATAGACGGCGTTGCGCGTGTTGGCGCCGGCGCCGAATTCCGGCGTGTTGGTCTTGCCAAGCACGATGCCGCCCGCCTCGCGCAGGTCGGCCACCATGGAGGAATCCCTGGCGGGCACGTGATCCTTGAAGATCGGGCTGCCGAAGGTGGTGCGCAGCCCTTCCGTCTCGTCGAGGTCCTTGATGCCGAGCGGCAGGCCGTGCAGCGCGCCGAGCGCCGCGCCCTGCATCACCGCCTGCTCGGCCTGCTTCGCGGCCGCGCGGGCGCGCTCCTCGTCCATGGCCGTCATGGCGTTCACGGCGTGGTTCACGGCGCCGATGCGCGCGAGGCAGGAATCCAGCAGCTCAACAGGCGAGAGCTTCTTCTCGCCGATCAGGCGGCGGGCGGTCACGGCGGGCAGGTCACACGGTTCAGTCACGCGGCAGGCTCCTTTTCATCCGGTCCAGGCAAGGGGCTGCGCGGCGGCCCGCCGCGCAGCCATTCCCTCAATAGCCGAGCGCGCAGCCATCCTTGCGGGGGTCGGAGCCGCCGATCAGCACGCCGCGCGCATGGTCGATCAGGATCGCCTGGCCGCCGCCATGCGGCTTGTCGATCAGCTCGCAGCTGTGGCCCAGCCGGTTCAGCCGGTCGATCACCGCGGCCGGGACGCCGCGCTCCACCTGCACCTTGCCCTGGTAGGGGAAGAGGCGCGGCAGATCGAGCGCCGCCTGCACGTCGAGGCCGAACTCGAAATGGTTGGACAGGAACAGCGTCTGCCCCATCGGCTGGAAATGCCCGCCCATCACGCCATAGGGCATGATGGCGCGGCCATCCTGCATCACCATGCCGGGGATGATGGTGTGCATCGGCCGCTTGTTCGGCGCGATGCAGTTCGGGTGGCCTTCCTCCAGGCGGAAGCCGAAGCCGCGGTTGTGCAGCATCACGCCGCTCTTCTCGGCCAGCAGGCCGGAGCCGAAGCTCTCGAACAGCGAGTTGATGAAGGAGCAGGCGTTGCCGTCGGCGTCGACGACGCAGAGATACACCGTGTCGCGGTGCTTCGGCAGCATCTCGGCCATGCCGGCGGGCGGCAGCTCGGGCATCGCCGCGTCGTCGCGGATCAGGGCGCGCAGCTTGCGGGTGTAGTCGTCGCTGGTGAGCTTCGCCACCGGCACCTCGACCTGCGAGGGATCGGCCAGGAAGCCGTCGCGGTCGCGGTAGGCGAGGCGCGCCGCCTCGATGTGGCGGTGCAGCCGCTCGGTGGAGAGCGGCCCCTGCTCCGGCGTCTCGCACTGGCCGAGCACGCCCAGCATCTGCAGCACCAGCAGTCCGGAGCCGTTCGGCGGGCACTGGAAGATGTCGAGGCCCTTCCAGCGCGTCTGGATCGGCGTGACGAACTCGGCCACGTCCAGCCCGGCGGCGAAGTCGGCCTCGGTGTGGGTGCCGCCGGCGGCGCGCAGCGTCGCCACCATGTCGGCCGCGATCTCGCCCTCATAGAAGGCCTTGGCGCCGCGCTCGCCGATGGCGCGCAGCGTGCGGGCCAGCTCCGGCTGGGCGAAGCGGTCGCCGATGGCGTAGGGCTTGCCGTCCTTCAGGAAGCGGCGCGCGGCGGCCGCCTGCTTGCCCAGCTTGGGCGCCGCCGATTCCCAGTCGCTCGCCACGCGGGCATGCACGGGGTGGCCTTCCTCGGCGATCCGGATGGCGGGCGCCAGGATCTGCGCCAGGCTGAGCTTGCCATGCGCCTTGTTCAGCTTCTCCCAGGCCGAGATGGCGCCCGGCACCGTCACCGAATGGGCCGAGGTGGCGGACATGGCGGTGAGGCCATCGGCGCGCAGCTTCTCCGGCGTGGCGCCGGCCGGCGCCCGGCCGGAGCCGTTCATGGCGATCACCTGCCCCGTGCCGGCGGGCGCGTAGAGGCAGAAATTGTCGCCGCCGATGCCGGTGGATTGCGGCTCGATCACCGCCAGCACGGCGCAGGCGGCGATGGCCGCGTCCAGCGCGTTGCCGCCCTGGCGCAGGATGTCGATGGCGGTGAGGGTGGCCGCCGGCATGGAGGTGGCGGCCATGCCATGCGTGGCCAGGACGGGGCTGCGGCCGGGGGCGTGGAAGTCGCGCATGATGGTCCTTACGGAAGCGAAAACGTCGATGGGCAGGGGGAGAGGCCGCCGGCGCCCGGGGATGGGCGGCGCGCCTTTTGCGGCGCAGCATTCCATCGGCCGGGCCTCGGCGGCCTCTCGCGGGGCGCTGACGCTGGCACGGCTGGCGCGCCGCGTAAATGCGGCCACTTCCACCGCCGCCCCCGCTGCGCTATCGGATGGAGATGGAAGCCACCGCGACGATCGAAGATTTCGACCGCCTCGACATCCGTGTCGGCACCGTGGTCGATGCGCAGCCCCTGGAGGGGGCGCGCAAGCCGGCCTTCCGGCTGGAGATCGACCTGGGCCCGGAACTCGGCATCCGCCGCTCCTCGGCGCAGATCACCGTGCACTACACGCCGGACAAGCTGATCGGCCGCCAGGTGCTCTGCGTGGTGAACTTCCCGCCCCGCCGCATTGCCGGGTTCGAGAGCCAGGTCCTGACCCTGGGCCTGCCAGACCCGGAGGGTGCGGTGGTGCTGCTCCGACCCGATTTCGCCGTCCCGAATGGCGGCAGGATGTTCTGAACCATGGCGCCGCGCTACTACACCGTCAGCTGGGACCAGCTTCACCGAGACAGCAAGGCCCTGGCCTGGCGGCTGGTCGAGAAGGGCCCGTGGAAGGGCATCGTCGCCATCACGCGTGGCGGGCTGATCCCCGCCGCCATCGTGGCGCGCGAGCTGGATTGCCGGATGATCGAGAGCGTCTCCATCATCACCTATGACGAGGAGGTGCGCGGCGAGCCGCAGGTGGCCAAGCCGCCCGTCGCCGCCGGCGATGGCGAGGGCTGGCTGGTGCTGGACGACCTGGTGGACACCGGCACCACGCTGCGCGTGGTGCGCGGCCTGCTGCCCAAGGCCCACTTCGCCACCGTCTATGCCAAGCCCGCCGGCAACCCGCTGGTGGACACCTACATCACCGAGGTGAGCCAGGACACCTGGATCCTGTTCCCCTGGGACACCGAGCCGCAGTTCATCGCCCCCATCGCGCGCTCGGCGGTGCCGAAATAGGCCACCGCCAGTCCGGGGCCCGCGCGCGGGCCCCGGTTCCACCCGCCCCTCAGTAGCCCCGGTCCGGGACCACCCGGTTGGGCATCGGCTGGCCGGCGCGCGCCGCCCGCAGATTCTCGAAGAAGATGTCCAGGCTGCGGTCGTTGTAGGTGGCCGGGTCGTCGGACGACATGTGCGGCGTGACGAAGAGGCCCGGCGTGCGCCACAGCCGGCTTTCGGGCGGCAGCGGCTCGGGCACCGCCACGTCGGTCACGGCGCCGCCGAGATGGCCGCTCTCCAGCAGGTCGCACACCGCGTCCTGGTCCCACAGCGCGCCGCGGCCGATATTCACCACCTTGCCACCGCGCGGCAGCAGGGCGAGGCGGCGGGCGTCGATCATGCCGCGCGTCTGCGGCGTCAGCGGGCAGGCAAGCAGCAGGAACTCGGCGCGCGGCAGCACGGAATCGATATCGCTCTGCGCCACCACCTCGTCGCACGACTCGTGCGGGGTGGCGCTGCTGCGCACGCCGATGACATGCATGCCGAACTGCTTCGCCCGCGCGGCGACCGCGCCGCCGAGCGAGCCAAGGCCCACCACGCAGACGGTGCGCCCCGCCAGGACGGAGGCGAAGCGCGGCGCCCACTGCCCCTGGCGCGCGTCATGCGCGAACCACGGCACATGGTTGGCCAGCATCAGCAGCGCCATGATGCCGAACTCGCCGGCCTTGGCGGCATGGGTGCCGCGGTTGTTCAGCAGCGTCACCTGCTCCGGCAGCCAGTCGAAGGGCGCCAGCCGGTCCAGCCCGGCCGAGGTGCAGAAGATGGTGCGCAGCTTCGGCGCCACGCCGGGCAGCGCACCCTTCGGGAAGCGCTGGTGCACCACCTTCGTCCAGGTGACGATGGCCTCGGCATCGGCCATGGCGGCGGCGAAGCCGGCATCGTCCGAGGCGAAGCTCACGCGGAGATCCGCCATGTCGGGCGCGCGCGCGATGGCCGCGTCCCATTGCTGCGGCGTGATGGGGAAGACGGTCTCGTCGGCGGGGTTCTGGACATGGATGCGCATGGCGCGGAGGGTCGCAGGATGGCGCGCCGCGTCAAGACGGTTACGCACCAATTGACAGGCCGCCGCGTTGCGCGCCC